>JAYQGD010000044.1:0-10653 GCA_038140415.1 Rhodospirillaceae bacterium | reverse complement strand
GGGTAAAGCCGTGGGCACCTATTCGTTCCCGGCGTTCTCCCCCTTGGAGGCCTCCATGGCGGCTTCGACCGCGGCGTTGTTGTCCATGGCCCAGTTCCGGAGCGCATCCAGGGCGATCACCAGACTGTCCCCCATTTCGGTCAGCGTGTATTCGACCTTGGGCGGGATGACCGGATAGACCTTACGGGTCACCAGGCCATAGCTCTCCAGCTCCCGCAATGTCTGGGTCAACACCTTGGCGGAGATATTGCCGATCTCCCGTTTCAGCTCCGACGGACGCATGGTGCGGCCGCTCAACCGGCGGACCACTATCACGTTCCACTTGTTGGAGAGACGCACCAGCATCTTTTGAAACGGCCGGGATTCTTCCAGCGCCTTGATTTCATCAGCGGGCAGATTGACGTATTTGGGGATATAGGTTTCGGCTTGGGGCATGGGGCTAAACGTATTCTCGGAAAGGTGTATGGGAAGAAGTAAGCTAAGTTACCGAGTGGTTCTTATGAGATCAATTGTCGCTTAGGTCTAGTTTAATCTCCGCAAACTCGGACTGCTCATCCGGCAAACGAAAAGCGTGGGTATCGCCGGCCTTGCCGGCTGAGACCGAGGTGATCAGCCAGACCAAATTTGGTTCGAACGCCATTTCCCGGTCCGTGGCGGAAGGTGCCGCCGGGTGATCCGGATGAGAATGATAATGACCGATGAGAGAGTGATCGGTGCCGCGCAGCCGCTGCTCCGTATCAATGCGCACTTGCGGGTCCACCTCAAACCGGTCGGCGCGGGCATCTGCCAGGATATTGGGGCTCTCGACCACCTCTGTCACATGCCATTGGCCATCAGCGTCCTGTTTGCCAACGAGCAGACCGCAGGCCTCCGCCGGATAGGCGGCTTCCGCCGCGTGCTCTATTGTCTCGAGGTGTTCCGGTGACAGGGTAATCACGGCTGGGATGACAGATTGACGCGGCGAATCACGTCACCCGACGCGCTGTCCAGGATCAGGATACCCGCCGTACCGTCGCTATTAGCGATGTGAACGATGATTTGCCCGCCCGAAGTCATGACGTTTTCGACTTTCGCGCCCTCGGGAAGTTTAAACTCGAGGTTAATTTTGCCGGCCGGTATGTTTCGTTTTGTTTCAAATGACTCCGGCGCGTTACGTTTGAAGAAGGAAAAATCAGGGTCCGAAGACTTCCGGATGAACCCGTAGCCGAGCGCAACGAACCCGGCGGCGAGGATAAAGCCGAGAATGATCACGACGGAAATAATACCCTTGTTCGACTGCATGTTCCTGGGCCACTCTGGCGCATGACCGACACTCCGGCCGAGCGCGAAATTACTGTTACCGTTTCCGAGCGGGATGAGGGTGTGCGCCTGGATAAATTCCTGGGCGACCAGGTGGATGGGCTGTCCCGATCCCGCCTCAAGTCCCTCATTGAATCCGGCTGCGTTTCCGGCGGCGGCGGGACACTAACCGAGCCCTCGCGCCGGGTCAAACCGGGAGACGAAATTCTCGTCCGCATCCCGGCCGCCAAACCCGCCCGGCCCCAGGGTCAACACATCCCTCTGGATGTGGTTTACGAGGACGACGATCTGATTGTCATCAACAAGCCGGCGGGGTTGGTGGTGCATCCGGCCGCCGGCAATCCGGACCGCACCCTGGTCAATGCGCTGATCAGCCACTGCGGCGCGAGTCTCTCTGGAATCGGCGGAGAACTGCGGCCCGGCATTGTTCACCGGCTCGACAAGGACACGTCCGGGCTTATGGTGTCGGCAAAAAACGACGCCGCGCATCACGGCCTCGCTGCCCAATTTTCTGAACATAGTTTGGACCGCGCCTATCAGGCGGTGGTCTGGGGAACGCCATCTCCGAAGGCGGATACGATCACCGGCAATATCGGACGCAACCCCCGCAGCCGGAAAAAGATGGCGGTGGTTTCCCGTGGAGGTAAAGAGGCGGTCACCCACTATTCAACCCTGGAAAAAATAGGGGCGGCGGCGACCTTGATCGAGTGCCGGCTGGAGACCGGCCGCACCCATCAGATACGGGTCCATCTGGCGTCCCGTGGCCATCCGGTGGTGGGTGATCCGCTCTACGGCGGAGGCGACGCCAAGCGTCTGAAAAAAGCGTCGGAGGATTTTGCCGAGGCCGTCGCGACGCTCGGCCGGCAGGCTCTCCACGCCTATCTGATCGGCTTTATCCATCCCGCCAGCGGCGAGCGGCTTCAATTCCAGAGTGAATTGCCCGCCGACATACAAACGCTCTTGTAACGCAAATATTTTCGATTTTTACATTCGCTTACACAGTTAAACAGTCCGTTTATTGACCGGAAGCGGTCTTCGGATTTATGATCAAGCCATCGAAAAAACAAACCCGACGAACCGAACCCAAGGTCACAACACCGGAGTTAAACACAGCGATGGCCGTTCAAACGATCAACATTTCCCTGACCCCCGAAGCTAACCTTTCCCGGTATCTGCAGGAAATCCGCAAGTTCCCGATGCTGAAGCAAGAAGAAGAAGTGGAGCTGGCGAACCGCTGGATCAAAAAAGAGGACCACGAAGCCGCTCATGCGATGGTCAACAGCCACCTGCGCCTCGTCGTCAAGATCGCCATGGGCTATCGCGGCTACGGTCTGCCCGTCGGTGAGCTGATCTCCGAAGGCAATGTCGGCATGATGCAGGCGGTGAAGCGATTTGATCCCGACAAGGGTTTCCGTCTCGCCACCTACGCGATCTGGTGGATCCGCGCCGCCATCCAAGAATATATCCTGCATTCCTGGTCCCTGGTGAAGATAGGCACCACGGCGGCCCAGAAGAAATTGTTCTTCAATCTGCGCAAGCTCAAGAATGAAATGAAAGCCATTGATGATGGCGATCTCCTGCCGGAACAGGTCTCTCAAATCGCCGAGCGCCTCAATGTCTCCGAAAACGAAGTGGTGTCCATGAACCGCCGGATGGCCAAGCCCGACAGCTCGCTGAACGCGCCGGTCCGCGAAGAAGGCGAGGGCGAGTGGCAGGATTGGCTGACCGATGATCAGGTGTCCCAAGAGGACCAGATGGTGAAGTCGGAAGAGATGGACAACCGCCGCATTCTTCTGGTCCATGCCATAGAAGGCCTGAAGGAGCGGGAGCGCCATATCCTGGTGGAACGCCGCCTGAAGGACTCCCCGGCAACCTTGGAAATTCTCAGCCAGAAATTCGGCATTTCCCGGGAGCGCGTTCGTCAGATCGAAGTGCGCGCCTTCGAGAAAATGCAGAAATCCATGCGCAACGCCGCGTTGGAACAGCGCATCGGATAGTGTCTCTTAACTGATCTCAACAATAACGCCCCTTCGGGGGCGTTTTTCTTTGGGGTTAAGCCGCGGTGGCTTTGTCCGGCTCGGGCGCTGCATCTGCCGGCGCCTCCGCCTCGGTCTCGGCAGGGCCCTCGCTGCCGCCTTGCTCAGAGTCCATATCTCCTTGTGCGTCTGAATCGTCGGCCGGCGGCGGCGCGGCGGCGGCCTCTTTCTCGGCGCGGGCCAGGTCCATGGCTTGGGGTCCGACGGCAACCCCGTCGCCCCAGTCTTTGATCAGGACTTTCTGCTCTTCCCGGAGCTGAGCGACCCGGTGCTGGGCAATCACGGTGAGCAGCGCGACGACAATCGGCGGGACAAAGATGTAAATCAGCCAGCCGAAGGACGCGGCGGCAAACATGATGATCAGTTCAAACGGACTGGTTAGGATGGCGAAGGCTTGCGCGACATTGTTGTCGCCGTTCCAGAGCTTCAGCGCCGCCGGGCAGATGCCGGCCAGATTCAGGCCGCCGACACAGAATGTGGCGTATTTTTTAGGCGAGCGGTCAATAAGGTAGGCGACAATGCCGGGGATCAACCCGCAGACAACCAGCAACACCAGACCCGGAAAGATAAAAAGGGCGCCGGCGATAAATAACGCCCACCAGACAATCGCCATTGAACTTTTTCCGGATGCCATGTCCTACCTCATGCCGAAATTATCAACATGGCGATGACGAACGTCATGATGGTGATTGAGGTGACGGCTGCGACCTGCTTCGCGGTACGATCCGTTTTCGTCGACGCAGGCCCCATATCTTCTTGAATTTGCTGGATTTCATCTTCCGCTAATTTGAACTGGGCGACCGCCATGGAATAGCCCTGCTGATCTATCAGGCGGGCTTCCGGATCATCAAGCAGGTCGACCAGCGCCGGCAAATAACCGCCTCGAACCAAATCCGGCACCGCCGTTTCAATTGCTTTACGGGTAATGCGGCTATGATAGAGCTTGATCACCGGCCCGACCTGACCGCCGATCCAGCGGGCGAGGCCCAGCAGGCTTTCCGGACCATAACGGGTCTGCAGTTCCGCCAACAATTTGAGGATCGCCATGATCTTGAGGGCGTCGTCCGGGTCATTGAGCCCGTTCAGCATGGATTCAATACTGCCTTTGATCCGGGCGGCGATGAACGCCGCAATATGCCGGTCGATGGGCGGGGTTTTCGTATCGACGCGTTTTTCGGCGGCGTTCAATGTCGGCAGCATGTCCTCAATCTTCAAGACATACTCATGCTTCACCAGCGGACTTTGGCAGGTGAGGCCGTCATTCAGTTCATAGAGGCAGCGTTCGACACCAAACCCGGGACCGGCTTTTTGCAGATAACCCTTAATCTTGATATACGCGTCATTCTCGATGAAGACCGATTCCTGGGAAACGGCTGAGGCCTCAAACCAGGCCTGCGGGACGTTCTTGATAATGGATTCAGCCAGGATTCGTACATTGCTGCCTCGCAGCCGTTCAATCGCCAGGGCCGTCCCGAATGCATCCGGCATGTAGGACACGCCCTTGTAGCGAATGGGCGCTATGGGATCCATGATCATTAAGACGCGGGTGAGCAACATATGCTCTTTATCCGGTTTCTCCTCGTCCGCATCGCCGGTGGCCTCAAGCCGGGCGGCGATTGAGGCCGCCATGTCCTTGTTGTCCAGGCCACGCGACACCCATTGTTCGATGATTCCGTCCCGGATCATTTTGATCGCTGATTCCGGCCGGCGGGCCATTGAGTAGGCCAATGTCCGCGGGCTGACATGCCCGAAGTCGCCGAACATCAGCGGCCGTTGGGATTTCTTCTGTCCCGAAGACTGGGTCGGCGGCACCCGCCGCCCGCTGGACCAGAGCTCCACTTCGTCCAGACCCCACCGTTCATTGGGATCGTCATTCAATAGCCCGCGGATCAGATCCAGCATGGTGGCCGTATACAAATTGCTGCCGACCAGAGCCTGAAAGGATGAATCCACGATTTTGGAGATGATCAGCGCTTCCTTGGATTTTCCAAGGAAGGGCAGTTCTTTTTGGCAAAGAAAGGCCAACGTCACGCCAAGGGCGTACATGTCATCGGAAAGCTCGCCCATGCCGCGGCCGCCGTCATCGGCCATGCTGCGCTCAATGGTCTCATAGGCGACAGGCTGGTCGAAGCCGGCGGGGGCTGAAACAAAATCACCCAGAACCATCTCATCCCGTTTTTCCGTGGTGAAAAACAGATTGTCATGCCGGATCGCCCGGTGGGTCAGATTGCGGAAATTCAAATTGTCGATAGCCAGAATAATAGTATCCAGGCTTAAGCGTATATAATCGACCCGGAGATAGTCCGAAGTTTCGACCGCAAATACGTCCGACAACCGCCCGCCTAAGGGTTTTTGATAGATAAGCGCCAGAGCCCTTTGTTCCAGGCTGGGCCAGTACACCGTGCCGTAATCGAGCAAGCGCATGCAGCCGGGAGCTTCGCTGTTTCTAATTTCGTCCAGTTCGAGGGCGCGTACCGGCAGACCCGGAGTGCACATAAGGGCAAACATTTTGACGCCGGGGTTTTGGTTGTCGATGACCTCGAAAGCCTTCGCCGACGGTGAATCGAGCTCGGGCAGGGGTTTGGACGGGAAAACATCATATCGCTGGCGAATGGTGACCGGCGGGGCGTCGTCCACCTCTTCCGGCGCTTCTGTGTCCAGTAAAAGCCCGGCCGACATGGTCGGGTCTTCCTCCGGCGGGATTTCTTCCATCTCGCCGTCGGGTTCCAGATCGGCAACGGCTTCGACGACAGGTTCCGGTTCGGGTTCTTGTTCGGGGGCGGTTTCAGCATCGGGGTCCGCGGCCGCATCACCTTCGGCCGGGGCATCACCGCCATCTCCCTCCATTTCTCCGGCCTCGGCGGTAGCCGCCGCTTCCTCAGACGGCGTAGCGCCTTCATCGGACAGGGGCGCGTCGTCGTCCTTAGGCGGCTCCTGGGGGGCGGCGTCACCCGGCGGTGGCGCGACGTCAACTTCAGCTTCGAGCGGTGCTTCCGCCATGGGAATCCGATTCTGCAGCGTTAACCCACGGGCCAGCCGCTCATCCGGCGGCCCGGTGCTCAGTGTACCCCGTTATACGACGAGGTCCGAGAAATAATACAGATTAAAACCTTAACTATCGGATAACCGCCCTAATTGGCGTTAATCGGCGAAAGGATCCCTGACGAGGATCGTGTCTTCCCGCTCGGGACTGGTCGACAGGAGCGCGACCGGGGCTTCAATCAACTCCTCGACCCGGCGGATATATTTCACCGCCGTGGCAGGCAGTTCTGCCCAGCTGCGCGCGCCTTGAGTGCTCTCTTCCCACCCGTCCAAGGTCTCGTAAATCGGTTTAACCTTGGCCTGCGCCGTTGCCGAGGCCGGAAGATAATCAAACTTTTCGCCGTCGATTTCATAGCCGATGCAGACCTTCAGGGACTCCATCCCGTCCAGGACATCCAGTTTTGTCAGGGCAATGCCGCTGATTCCGCCTACTTTGACCGCCTGGCGGACCAAAACAGCGTCAAACCAGCCGCACCGGCGTTTGCGTCCGGTGACCGTGCCGAACTCGTGGCCGCGTTCACCTAAAAGCTGGCCGATTTCGTCCTCCAATTCCGTGGGGAAAGGGCCTGAGCCAACGCGCGTTGTATAGGCCTTGGTGATGCCCAGCACATAGTCCGCCACTTTCGGTCCCTGGCCGGAGCCGACGGCGGCCTGTCCGGCGACGGTGTTGGACGAGGTAACATAAGGGTAGGTGCCGTGGTCGTTGTCCAGCATCGTGCCTTGGGCGCCTTCGAACAAAATGCGTTTCCCCTCGCGGCGCACTTCATCCAGCTTGCGCCAGACGGTGGCCGAATAGGGCAGCAGTTTGGGCGCAATATCCAAAAGCTGATCCAGGACCTCAGTGCGGTCCACTTCCGACGAGCCCAAGCCCCGCAGCAACGCATTGTGGTGCATCAGAAGCTGATCGATCCGTTGTTCAAGCAAGTCGCGATCCGCCAGATCGCCGACCCGGATTGCCCGGCGGCCCACCTTGTCTTCATACGCCGGGCCGATCCCCCGGCCCGTGGTGCCGATTTTGGCGCGGCCGAGAGCCTCTTCCCGCGCATGATCCAGGCCTTGGTGCAATGGCAGGATGAGAGAGGCGTTCTCGGCGACCACCAGATTTTCCGGCGAGACCGCGACACCCAATTCGCGGATTGCGTCGATTTCCTTCATCAGCGCCCACGGATCGATTACCACACCGTTGCCGATGACCGACAGTTTACCCGGCCGGACAATGCCCGAGGGCAGCAGGCTCAACTTGTAGGTCACATTGTCGATGACCAGCGTATGGCCGGCATTATGGCCTCCTTGAAACCGGACGACCACGTCCGCCCGCTCCGACAGCCAGTCTACGATCTTGCCTTTTCCCTCGTCGCCCCACTGAGAGCCGACGACCACTACATTCGCCATTTAAACAACTCGCTTCTTATCATCCGGTTTGATCAAATTTCCTTCGGTGCGCCGTCCACCAGGATATGGGTGCAATTCAGGCGCGCGGCCTCCTCGGCCAAATCGGTCCCGTCTTCGAGAGAACTGACCGTAATCCATCCGTCTTTGTGTAATGCCTCAAGTGCGTCACCGCCGGTCTCCGCAGGGACGCATACTCGTTTTGCCGCCGGCGCACTCGGCGCGGCGTTTAGAATAGAATCCACGAACAAGGTAATACCGGTGGCATCCTCTTCCGGCCCGCCGTTATCCGGCGCTGTCCGATAGCGGCCGCCCCGGCCCAGCTCGCCGGTGACATCCCGGGCGAACAGGGTGAAGGTCAGACCGGTATGGTATTCATAGCCCCGAAGCTCGACCGGGTCGACGGTCAGCTGGATGTCCGGCATTTTTGCCCGAAGGCGGGAGATAACTGACTCTAGGTGCGCCAACTCGCTTTCCGCATCTCCCGACATGCCGATGGCGCGTAGTTCCGGCAAGGCCTCATCAGCCGGGCCGACAGCGTCGATGAGGGCGGTGAAATCCGCCGCCTTGTCGCCAAGCAGCGTTTTGATCTCGGCCGTATCTTTTTGGTTCAGCGCCCCCCGTAAGTCTTCGCCGATGGCGCCCAGGTCCAGATTGTACTGAGCACAGAGGATCGGCACCAGGGTCGGCAGTCCTAAGTCCACGGAGAGGCCCGAGATGCCCCTGGCCTCCAGCCCCTGCATCGCCACGAGGATCACCTCCGCGTCCGCAGCCGGCGAAGACGAGCCGATTAGCTCGATCCCGGTTTGCCCGAACTGGCGTTCGGGACGAAGCGCGGAGCCGCGCACCCGGAGAACCTGACCGGCATAGCTGAGGCGCAACGGACGGGGTACGTCTGAAAGCCGGGTTGCGGCAATCCGGGCAATCTGCAGGGTCATATCCGCCCGCAGGCCCATCATTCGCTGCGAGATCGGATCCATCAGCCTGAACGTCTGTGAGGCGGTGGCCGCACCGCTGCCGCCGATGAGGTTTTCCTCAAACTCCAGCAGGGGCGGCTTCACCCGTTCAAAACCGTGCCGGGCGAACTGGGACATCAATGCTTCAGTCAGTCCGGCCTCGAATTCGGCGTCCGGCGGCAGAACATCGGCAAGACCCTCCGGCAACAGGGCTTTGTGGGCTTTGGCATTCATCAAATAGTTCTCGTGATCAATTCCGGCGGCCGGTTGATGTGATCGGCCAGATATGAAGCTGAGTTCGAATGGTTGGCAAACGCGGCGTTTATACTGAGATTCCGGCTGGATGACACCCTAAAATCAACAAATTCACGCACCTACGGCAGTCTAATCCGCCGGCCGCGCACAGATTTCCCTAGATGGGCAAGATTTCAGGGACCATACGCTTCAGAAGAGTCGTCGGATCGCCGCCGGTATATTCCACGGCAACCTGACCCTCCCACAATCTGGGGCCTTGTTTGGGATCCAGCATGAACTCGATCAAGTAGCGGGACGCAGTGTTGGGTTGACCGGGACGGCCTGTATTCAGGACCCCACCGGTCTCACTTGAGAATAGGTTCAGGCGGACGCTCGCGTTCTCTCCGCCTTCCCGGCCGCCATGACCTTCGAGTTCAAGGATATGCCGGCGCTGACCGTCCGTCCAGGTGCCAGCTAAATTCTTAACTTCAAAGGACAATGAGATATCCGCCTGATCGGTGATTGCGTATCCGCCGGCCTTGAGACGTGTCTCGATTTCCCGCGCGACCGCCATATTCTGATCGGAATTATCCCAGGCTTTGACACTGACGGTTTTGACCCCTTTGAAGGAGCGATAGGCGTTGGCGGTCACGATGCCGTCACCCGCCCGGACATCGGATAAAGGAACGGCGGCAAGCAAAATTGCAAATAAGGCGGCGAATAAGGTTCGCGGGGCCATGGCGAATTTCCTCACTGGAGTATTTGTGACCGGTGGTTCCGGCGTTCTACAGCAGAAAGATCATGAATTCGCCCGGAATCGGAGTCAACAGGCAGATGCCTAAAGGCTTAACTGCAGGGGCGCTTCCGGCTGATTCTGGACGTCGTAGTTGATGAAGCTGATCAATAGAAAACTCCCGACCAGGACAGGAAGTGCGGCCAGGATGATAACGCCTGTGGCGGCGGGAACCCCGGTCATGACGCTCTGGCACCAATGTATGGCGCCGTAGATCGCCCCGAATCCGCTGAGGAACAGGCCCAGGATGAGTTCGACCGAGGCGGCGCTGAAATCCCTTAGGAAGTAGGTATAGAAAATGCGGCGTATCAGGTTTCCGGTATGCTTCCGGATAAACGGCAGCAAAATTTTGGGGATGCTCAGGTGGCTCTTCTCGTCGCCGTAGATGGCCTCAATGGGGACATCCATGACCACGGCGCGGAGCACGCCCAAGTGGAACAGGATGTCGGATTCAAAGAAATACCCTTTGGCGATGCGATCAACCGGCAGCAATTGGGCGACACGGGCATGGATTGCCGTAAAGCCGTTGGTCGGGTCAAAAATCTTCCAGTACCCGCTGGACATTTTCGAGGCAAAAGACAGGACCAGATTTCCGATGAGCCGTGTCAGCGGCATCGCCGAGATACCGTCCAGGTTATAAAACCGGTTGCCTTTCGCGTAGTCTGCCCGTCCGGCCACGATAGGGCGGATGAGAGACTCGATCTTGGCCGGATCCATCTGCCCGTCTCCATCCACTTTGACGATGATGTCGGCGCCCAGTTCCAAGGCCTTGGCGTATCCGGTCATGGTGGCGCCGCCGACGCCCTGATTGGTGTCATGAACCAACACATGGATGCGCGGATCTTGGTAATTTTCGCGCACAAACGCGCCGGTTCCGTCCGGGCAGGCGTCATCGACCACGATG
>JAYQGD010000043.1:0-10700 GCA_038140415.1 Rhodospirillaceae bacterium | reverse complement strand
CATCAGTGAGGCTATGGATGCGGTCGAACGCTACGCCAGCCAAGGCTACATGCGGAGCAACCTGCTGGTCGTCAATGGTGGCAAGTCGGAAGCCATAGGCGAAAGCATGTCGGCTGAAGCCATGGTCGCGACGCCGACCAGTGTCGAAGTCGGCATCACGGAATCGGTCACCGTCGAGGCTCATGTGGCGGAAGCGGCGGACAACCGCATGGACGCGGTGCGCGAAGCGAAAATGAAGGGATACGAAGGCGACGCCTGCAGCGAGTGCGGCAACTTTACGCTGGTGCGCAACGGCACCTGTATGAAGTGCATGACGTGCGGCGCGACGAGCGGGTGTTCGTAAATGAGATTTAACGAGATTCTTTTCCTCCCTGGTGAACTTGGGGTACGGCAACGCACAGACCAGCCTTTCATTGCTGTGTACGGCGTACCCCATTTTTTTGCCGGCAAAAATGAAGGGGGAAAAGAACGGGTTCCTCCCTGGTGAACTAGGGGTGCGTTTCGGTGCGGGCCTGCCAGCCAACTACCAAGCCGAGCGCACCCCATTTTTTTCCCTCGGAGAACCAATTTCCTGGTGAACTAGGGGTGCTTGTGTTCCGAACCGATTTCCCCCGATAAGGATCACAGCACCCCCTTTTCTTGCTATAATTCAAGGACTTGCCCATAGTGGCCGTGGCAATGATGGGGCTTTAAGTCTTGGCTTCTGCAAACTATTCCTCTTTCCGGATCGTTTCTCTCAAGGATTTCTGCTGGGAAGTCCAAACGCCGGACGAGTTTTTCAATCCGGCCGCTAACAACCTGTTCCTGCGAGTCTATCCGTCAGAATCCTTTGACTGCACGCCGCCGTTGAACCTGGGAGACGACGACGCGTCGGACCTGTTCAGGAACACGGCCATTGAGCCAGGATACCGGCTCAGCCGGACGGCGGACGAGGTGTTTATCGCCACCATCGCCGATGCCCGTCTGGCCACCGACAACGCGTTTTTGTTTTCCCGGCACGGGCTGTTGTTTGCCGACTCCTATCACAACGCCGACTGGGTCCGGTTCCCCATGCAGCGCACCAAGGGGCTGGTGCCGGTGGATTTCCGCTTTGCCCTGGACGGCGAGGACCTACAGGTGCCCATCGATCTCGCCCGGATGACTGACAATCCGCGCGTTATCGAAGAACCGGCGATCCTGCTGGCCGCCCCGTGGTGGGTCGGCTACCACCATTGGATCGTGGAAGTCCTCCCCCGCCTATGGGTGCTGGACGAGTTTCCACAACTGCGGGACCTGCCCATCGTCGTGCCGGCCGCCATGAAAGACTATCATCTGGCGCCCCTGAAACTGTTGGGCATCGATGAAGACCGGCTGATCCGGTTCGACGGCGATGTGCTTGATTTTAAACGTCTTTATGTGCCGTCGTTCCTGGCGCCGGGCGCCTATTCGACCCGCCAATGCGCCTGGCTCAAGGACAAATTCCTCACGGCCTGCGGCATCACACCGCCGGCGGCCGGCTCACGGCGTTATCTGCTTACGCGGCGGGATGTGGGCAATCGGGACATCGCAAATCTGTCAGACTTGCAGCCGGTCATAGAGAAACATGGGTTAGAGATCATCGCGCCGGGCGACTTGCCCAGTGAGGAACAAGTCGCCGCCTTTGCGGATGCCGAGATCGTCGTCTCCCCCCACAGCGCCGGCATCGTCAATACGGTCTTCGCGCCGGCGAGTTGCACGTTGGTGGAGATACTGCCGGCTACCTATATTAACCCCGCTAACTGGTACATCTCGACCCTATTGGGCCACCCGTATTATTTCCTGATCGGCGGCGAAGCCGGAGACGCATCTGTTTCCGGCGAACATGACAATATGACCGTCGATCCGGCACAGTTGGATTTGGTCCTGACACAGGCCCTCGAATAGGGAAAAATACCCGCATCATCATTTGGAGGAAGATATGAGCGAGAGCATCGCCGACCGTCTGGAAAAACTGGGCATCACCCTGCCCGATACCGCCGCCCCTTTGGCCAACTATGTGCCGTTCGTGATCACCGGCAAGACCGTCTTTGTGTCCGGGCAGTTGCCCCTGCTGAACGGGGAATTACAGTCCACCGGCAAGCTGGGCGCGGACCTATCGGTCGAAGATGGCCAGGCGGCCGCCCGTTTCTGCGCGCTTAACCTGATCGCTCAGGCCCGAGCGGCGGCCGGCGGAGACCTGGAAAAAATCGCCCGGGTGGTGCGGCTCGGCGGGTTCGTTAACTGCACGCCGGACTTCACTGAACAAGCCCAGGTCATCAACGGCGCGTCCGATGTCATGGTCGACGTGTTCGAGGACAAGGGCCGCCACGCCCGGGCCGCTGTCGGATGTGTCTCCCTGCCCCGGGGCGCATCCGTCGAAGTGGACGGCATTTTCGAACTGGCGAAAGCCCAAGACCGGAGGAGACCCGCAATGGTGAGCTACAAACGCATCGATCACGTCGCCCTGCATGTGAAAGATATCGAAGCCTCCAAGGCGTTCTACGAGAGCCATTTCGGGTTCGAGACCTATTTCGAGCACGATACGCCCAAGGGCTTCAACATTGCGTATCTGCGCCTGGAGGACACGGTGCTGGAGCTCGCCGGCTATGAGGACAGCCCGGTCAGGGGCTTTCACTTCTGTCTGGAGACGGATGACTTTGACGGGGCCGTCTCGGCGCTCACCGATGCCGGCGTGGAAATCTATCAGGAACCCCATAAGACCGCGGCGCGAGCCCCCCGCGAGGAAAGCTGGCGCCGCGTCGTGTTCAAAGGCCCCGACGGGGAGCTGATTGAATTGAGAGGGTGAGCAAATCAGCTTCTTCCGCTTGTTCTTGTATGTTGGCCGGGATATCACTTGATGTATGCCCGATGGCCGTGAAGAAATCTCCGTACAGGTTCTGCCGCGTATCAAGGACGTGCCCGCGGACCAGTGGGACGCCTGCGCCGGCGGCAAAAATCCCTTCGTCTCCCACGCCTTCCTGAACGCGCTGGAGGAAAGCGGCTCGGTCACCGGCAAGACCGGCTGGCAGCCCCAGCACCTGATGGTCACCGACGAAAACGGCGAGGCGACGGCCTGCCTGCCCATGTATCTGAAGAACCATTCCTACGGCGAATAAATTTTCGACTGGGGCTGGGCCGACGCCTATGAGCGCGCCGGCGGCAGCTATTATCCCAAGCTTCAATGCGCGGTGCCGTTTACCCCGGCGACCGGCCCCCGGCTGCTGGTCAAAGATGGCGCGCCGGACCAGGTCTACAACGTGCTGATCGCCGCTATGATTGAGCTGTCGCGCCAGCACAATGTGTCGTCCCTGCACATCACCTTCCCGCCGGAAAATCAGTGGCGGCGGCTGGGCGACGCCGGCTTTCTGCAGCGAACCTCCAAACAGTTTCATTGGGAAAACCGGGGCTATGAGACCTTCGACGATTTCCTCGCCCAATTGAATTCCCGCAAGCGCAAAGCCATCCGCAAGGAACGCCGGCAGGTGGCCGACCAGGGCGTGGAGCTCCACCGCCTCACCGGCAGTGAGCTGACCGAGGATCACTGGGACGCGTTCTATCACTACTATATCGACACGATCGGCCGAAAATGGGGCCGGCCTTATCTGACCCGGGAGTTCTTCTCCATCCTGGGCGAGACCATGTCGGATCTGGCCATGCTGGTGATCGCCGAACACGACGGCCGCCGGGTCGCCGGTGCGTTGAACCTGATCGGCGAAGACACGCTGTTCGGACGCAACTGGGGCTGCATCGACGATTTCAAGTTCCTGCATTTCGAGGCCTGCTACTACCAAGCCATCGACTTCGCCATCGAACGTAAGCTGCGATGGGTCGAGGCCGGGGCGCAGGGCCCGCACAAAATCCAGCGCGGCTATCTCCCCCGCGAGGTCTACAGCGCGCACTGGATCGAAGATCCGAACTTTCGCGACGCCGTGGAGCGCTTCGTCGCCCAGGAACGCAAGGAAGTGGACTACGAGATCGACGGGCTGATGGAATACTCCCCCTACCGCAGCACGGAAAACGACTGAGCCGGCCATGGCGCAGCCTAACGAGCTTTTTGACCTGAGCGGCAAAACCGCCTTCATCACCGGCGCGGGGGCCGGTCTCGGCCGGGCCTTTGTCGCCGCCCTGGCGGATGCGGGCGCTGACATCATCGCCGTCGACATCGCCGAAGACCGGGCAGAAGAAACCGCCGATATCCTATCCAAGGCCGGCAAGACCTGCGAACCCGTTGCTCTAGATGTGGCGGATGCGGAGGCGGTAGCGGATGTGTTCGAGGGCCTGGAGAAGATCGACATCTTGATCAACAACGCCGGCATCACGACGCCTGCCCTCCGCACCCACGAGATCGAAATCGATGATTGGCGGCGGCTGCTGGATATCCATTTGAACGGCGCCTATTACTGCACCCGTTCGGCGATCCCGAAAATGCTGGCGGGCGGCGGCGGGTCGATCATCAATATCGCTTCCATCGTCGGGGAGGTCGGCATCTATCCCGGCTTCCCCATGGTCACCGCCTCCTACGCGGCGGCCAAGGCGGCGCTCTCCGGCCTCACCAAACAATTGGCGGCGGAATACGCGGCGGACGGCATTCGCGCCAACGCCATCGCGCCCGGCTGGCACGGCGGCACCCGGCTGGGCGAGCGCAACCGCGCGAGCATGACCAACGAACAAATTTCCCGCTTCGAAGAAGCCATCAGCACCGGCGTTCCCATGGGCCACCGGGGCACGCCGAATAATCTGGATGGGCTGGTGGTGTATCTGGCCAGCGACGCGTCGAGCTATCTGACCGGCCAGATCATTGTCCACGACGGCGGCTGGACAGTGGTTTAGGGCGTTTTCGGAATGCGTCCCGCCACCAGACGCACCTTGCGCGGCGCGGCGATCCACATGGAAACGATTGATATCACGCAGACAATAGCGGCAACGGAAAACGCCAGGTGGTAGTTCCCGGCCTGATCGAACATCCAGCCCGTGGCCCAGGGGCCGAAGGCCGCGCCGCAACTGGCGATCCCGCCCAGCACGCCGGAGATAATCCCATAGCGTCTGCCGGCGAACAACTCCACCGGGACTGAGCCGAAAATTGACGCCAGGCCGTAACCCAACAACCCCTGCGCCACCACCATGACGAAGGCCAAGATCGTGGACGGCACCACCGTCAGGACCGGCAGTAAAAGATAGGTGGCGAGATAGCCGATCAAGCTGACGGTCCAGCCCCATTCCCGGCCCATCCGGTCGGAAAAATGCCCGATGAAGATTTGCCCGCCGATCCCCATCAACGCCACCGCGCCGAGCGCAATCGCCGCCGTCTCCGCCGGGATGCCGACGTCGATCAGAAACCGGGTCTGATGCACCTGTACCGCGTACCAGGCGTAAAGGCCGGTCACCAACGACAGGCTGAGCCACCAAAACCGCGACGTCTTCATGGCCAGCGCCAGCGTCCACTCGGTCTCCACCCACGCGCGATCAACGATGCGCGACTGTTCCTTGGTTTCATTGTCCGACGGCGTGTCGGCCTCAATTCGCTTATCACCCTCGGCGCTCAAGCCTAAGTCTTCCGGGCGGCGGCGCTGAAAGATCGCGTTCAGCGGCACGATCACCACGATCATAATAATCGCCAGGATAATGAGTGTCTCCCGCCAGCCGACCGCGCTAATTGAATGCTGCATCCAGGGAAACAGGATGATCGAGCCGACGCCGACGCCGGAAAAAGCGATCCCGACAGCTAGCCCCCGGCGGCGGCTAAACCAGTTGGGCAGGAAGGTCGTGTGGCCGATGTAGCTCATGAACAAAGAGCCGCCGACCACCAGCATGCCTAAGGTCAGATAAAAGTGCCACGGCTGCGTGGCGAGGGTCGCCAGCATAAATCCGGCCGCCGACAGTACCGCGCCTAAAGGCAGCACAAACCGGGGGCCTAACCGGTCCATGGAGGCGCCGACAACCGGTGACAGAATAATCGACGTCATAAACCCGATGGAGAACGCCGCCGACACGGTCGCCCGGTCCCACCCGAACTCGTCCAGGATCGGCGGGAACAATAGCGAAAAGGACGTCCGGGCATTCACCCCGATGGCCATGGTGATAAAGGCGACGCCCACGACGATCCAGCCGTAGAAAAACGGCAGACGTTCGGCAAAAGTGGGTTTCGGGACCGGAGACGGCTCGGTACTGTTCATCCAGGGACTTTATCGGGAATTCCACGGTGAACAAGACCGGCGCACCGATACTGTGGATTGTATGGCCAACACAGACGAATCAGGGTAATTAGGCCCATTCGGGTTTCAAAATTCAGGGAATTAATTGGAGGCAAACAATGCAAATTGAATTTTTCGCCATGTCCGTCTTTGCCGGCATCATCGGCACCTACGGTCTGCTGATCATGGCGCTCTGGGCCGACAGCCTGGGCCTGCCCCGGCTCGACTTTTCCCGCGCGATGGCCAATGTCACCTACGCGCGCACCTTCGAAAAGGAAGTCGGCGTTGGCGCCGGCGTGGATGCGCCGAACACGCCCTATTGGCCGGGCATGATCGTGATCTACTTCAACGGCGTCGTCTTCGCGCTGATGTATTCCAGCTTCGCCGCGTCGTTTATCGCGTCCTACTCGCCGATCGATCATGCGGCCATCAACGGCGGCATCTACGGCATCATCCTGTGGTTCATTTCCGGCGTGTTCTACGTCCCCTTCTATCTGAAGGAAGGCTTCATGCTGTCCCACATTCACCCGCTGGCCTGGTTGACCAGCCTGAAAGTGCACATTGTGTATGGCCTGGCCGTGGGCTGGATCGCGCCAGTGGCGTCTTAAAGCCGCAGTACAAACCAAACAAAAACCCGCCGGTTGGTCTCAGCCGGCGGGTTTTTTGATGTCTAGAGCGACAGCCTCGTCACAAGAAGGAGAACTGCAGGATGCCGATACTGAGCACCGGATAGGCGATCAGGATAATCAGCACCAGCAGCATGGTCACCGCAAACGGGAACGCGCCGGAGAAGATATCGAACAAGGTCACGTTCGGATCATTGATGGTGCTCTTGATCACGAAACACGAGATGCCCAAGGGCGGAGTCAGCAGACCGATCTCCGCACCGACAACGGTGACAATACCGAACCAGATCAGATCAACCCCATAAGCTTCCAACGCAGTCAGGAACAGCGGCACCACGATCAGGATGATCGAGGCGGTGTCCAGGATGGTCCCCAACAGCACCAGCAGGATGACGTAGACGGTCATCAGCATGGGCAGGGTCAACTGCATATCCGCCAGCCAATCGCCGAACAGGGTCGGCAGCGCGGCAACGCCGAGCATCCGGCTGTACATGGAGGCGGCGATGATCAGGAACAGAATGGCCGAGGTAATGTGACCGGTCTCGACCAGCACTTCCCACAGGTCCTGCCAGGACAGAGATTTCTTCAACAAGGCGACGACCAACGCGGCCAGAGAGCCCATGGCCCCCGCTTCCACCGGCGTGACGATGCCGCCGTAGATGCCGCCCAAGACGACCAGCACCAGCACGACCACCGGCAGGATCTTCCAAAACAGATCCATCCAGGTCAGCTTGGCCCAGTCCTCGTTCGCCACGTCGTAGGAATCCTGCCCACCCACATAGTTGGGCGTAATGTACGACAGCAGAAGGATCAGGATGGCATAGGCCACGGACAGCACGATGCCCGGCACCACGCCGGCCAGGAACAGGTGGCCGACCGATTGTTCCGTCACGATGGCGTAAATGATCAGCATGGCGCTCGGCGGGATCAGCATGCCCAGAACCGAGCTGCCGGCCACGACGCCGACGGTAAACCGGTTCTTGAAGCCAAAACGCCGCATTTCAGGCACGGCTACCCGGGTGAACACCGAGGCCGAGGCAATGGATGAGCCGGTGATCGAAGCAAAGATGGCGTTCGCCGCCACGGTTGCGATGCCGAGACCGCCCCTGATCCGGTAGAAAATAAAGTTGGCGACCTCGTAGACGTCCTTGCCCAGACCGGCCTTACTCACGATGAGCCCCATCAAGGCAAACAACGGCACGGTCGCGAAAACATATTCCGACACGGTGTCGGCGATGGCCTCGGACAGCAACGCCACGGCGATATCCACATTGTCGCGGATGATCCAGACGCCGATGAACGACACCAGGCCCAGCGCCACCGGGATATACAGCCCGGTGTAGATCAAACAGACGATCAGGATGACCGACGCAATTCCGACTTCTATACCTGTCATATCAACTCACATTAATCCGCCGGTTTCGCCGGATCGTGGACCAGGGCCTGCGGGTGCAGATACTGCAGACCGATCCGAAGGAATTGCAAAAGCGTCACCACACAGCCCAGCACGATGACCGTCTTGATCGGCCATTCCGGCGCCGTGAACAGGCCCTCTTCGCCGACGTAGTAATTGTTGACCCAGGCGTCATACAAATCAGGGATCGCGCCATTGAGCACGATGATGAAAAAGATGATCCCGAGAAAATCAAACAGGGCCCCCATATAACGGCCGATTTTCGGCTTGCGGGCCTTCATGAAATTGAAAAAACCATCGGAGCGTGTCAGCCGGCCTTTACGCGTGGCGTCGCCCAACTGCATGAACACGATCCCGACGATGGAAAGTTCGACCAGTTCCGACACCCCGTGGAACGGATGCGCGAAAAATGTCCGCGCGAAGGCGTCGGTGTCGATCATTACCATGAGGACAAAAACCCACACGGAACCGATCGCGTTCATAATCGTGAGAACGCGGTCCAGAGAAGAGCTGAGGACGCCGCCGTTCGGCGGCGCCCCTAGCGTTGAATCGGACATGATTTAAATCCGCTTCAGCAGACGATCAAACGTCTACTCTTTATCCCATTGGCGGATAATCGGCTGATTGGCGGCCCGCATGGTGTCCATGTAGGAAACCAGAACCTTGCGGCCCGGCTGGCCCTTGGCATCCAAGGAAGCAGCCCAATCCTTGGCGACGTTGGGCATGGTCTTGGCCCATTTGACGCGTTCGGACTGCGGCATCACGTAGGTCGTACCGCCGTTGGCGTCGTAAGCCTTGTAGCTGGCGTCCGCCACGTCGAGAGCCTTCTTGGTGGTGTGATCACGATAAGCAATCGCACCGTCCTGGAGGGCTTTGCGGACTTCACCCGGCAGCTTCTTCCAGGTGTTGGTATTGACCGTGACCGCCTTGGAGGCCACGGAGCCCAGATCGGCTTTCAGCATGTACGGCGCAACTTCGTACATTTTCCGGCCAACAACCGATTCCGGCCACAGCATGATGGCGTCCAGAACACCTGTTTTCAGCTTGTTGTAGTAGGTAACCAGGCTGCCGCCGACACCGGCCGCGCCGAAGTTCTGCAGCCAGCGGAGGTTCAGACCGGCGCTGCCGACCTTCACGCCCTTGAAGTCTTCCAGGGTCTTGATCTGCTTCTTGGAGAAGATCTGGTAGGTGTCCAGAACGGCCACGTTAGTCAGATAGACCTGATTGAACTTCGTAAACGCTTGCTTGAATTCCGGATGCTTGCTGGCCAGATCGTCAACGGTCTGGGAGATCAGCGTCGGGTTCGTGGTCACAAACGGCGTCGCGTAGGAAATCATCTGCAGCGGCACCTTATCGGCGTGGAACACGGTGGTCACAACACCCATGTCGCCGAGGCCCTTCTGCATACCTCCCATCACGCCGCGCGGCTTAACGATCTGTCCGCCCCAGGCCTGGTTCCACTTGATCTTGTAGTTACCGGTGGCGGCGAGGCGCTTGTCGATGTCGGGGATCAGGAAATTAATGAATTCCCGGACCCACATGGATTTCGGGGAATAGCCGTCAATCGCCGTGATGTTAATGGTCTCGGCGGCCTTGGCGGTGGAGCCGAAGCTCATCCCCAAAGCGATGATGCCCACAAGGGCCGTCCCTGTTGGAATCTTGGTTTTAAACGTAAGCATTTTTAAGCCTTCCTTTTGAGTGAATAGTGAAATGAGATGTTTTACTTTTCTTCTTAGTTTCCCCGAGAAACTACGGCAGCCCGGTTGCCACGTCAATTGACGAAACCCTTATTTTCGTTGGGATTCTTCCCACAAGGGCACCGAAAAGTGGGTAAGGCACGGGTTGTGGGAGGGGGAATAAGGCTACGCCTGATCTCAATTTAGTCATGCGCGGACCGGCCGTCAGAGCCGCCTGTGCCCGGACCTGATCCGGGTATGATCCGCGCACCCACCTTTTGGCGCTAATGTGTCAGGCCACACCGGTTACCTCGCCACGCCCCAAAACTGCGTCATCCCCGACCCGCGAAGCGGCTGTCGGGGAACCATGCAACCCATGCCCATGGGCCCCCGAGACTTGGCCCCAGTTAACACTGGCGCCAACTCGGGGGCGACGCATTAATTTAGGTTGATAGGGCGAGACGGATGCGGCTGCTCTGTGCTCTCTGCACGCTCGCCAGCCCCTACTCCACGAACTCGGGCTTTTTGTCTCCGGTGTCAGGATCCTCGTCGCCGTCCTTGCCTTTCGGCCCGGACTTGTCGTCATCCTTCTTGCGGGCTTCGAGCTTCTTGGCCTCTTCCTTTTTGGGGAGCGCCAGTTTCGGATAGTCGAAGGCGATCTTGGAGTCCTTGACCATGGCGCGGACAGTGCCGCCCTTGGTCAACTCGCCGAACAGCAGCTCTTCGGACAGCGGCTTCTTGATATGCTCCTGGATGACCCGGGACAGCGGCCGCGCACCAAAGCGGCGGTCGTAGC
>JAYQGD010000042.1:0-10701 GCA_038140415.1 Rhodospirillaceae bacterium | reverse complement strand
AAACACAAGAGGAAGCCGTAGAAGGTGAGATGGTGGAAGCGCCGCCGCAGCATGTTGGGCGCTTCATCCGGATAAGTGCAGCCGTCGCCCCCGCCATCCAGATATTTGAGCGTGAACGCGTCATGCAGGGCCTTGGCGACGGATCTGGCGTGGGTGCCCACCGGTAACGGCAAGCCAATCGCCCGCCAAAAACTCGCCATCCCCAGGACCAGCGCCAGCAGCACAAAGGCGGCGACGGCCAGGAAAATCCAGGTCATCGAGTTATGGGAAATCACCCCATAGAATTTGTTTTCGTGCGCCCCGAAAAGCCCGGCGCCGTCGCCGGCCATGACGCCGAGCATAAAGGCGGCGATGGCGATGATCAGCACCATGGTGGTCCAGAGACCATTTTTCCGGAAGGCGGCCGCCATAAATCCGGGCCAGGCGGCGGCGGCATAACTGTCGCGCCGGATTTCGGCAAAGGTCCGGGGTACATTCACGTCGAATTCGTGGGGTTCCGCATACTGGCAGTGGTGAAAGCAGGCCTGGCATCCGTGGCACAGATTGGCCAGATAGGTCAGGTCGGCCTTGGCGAATTCCAGCCGGAGCGTCATTGCCGGGAAGACCGCGCAGTGCCCTTCGCAGTAGCGGCAGGCATTGCAGATCTTCATGATCCGCTCGGCCTCGGTATAGCTGTCAGTTGCGGACAAAGCTCGCAGCCTCCTTTCCGGCGATCCGGCCAAACACATTGCCGATCGTCATGCCAATGCCGCCCAGATAGCCCTGGCCCAGCACATTGCCGGCCATGATCTCGCCGGCGGCGAAGACATTGGCGGATGGTTTGTCATCGGCCATCAACATCTGCGCCTTGTCATTCACACCGACCCCCAGATAGGTGAAGGTGATGCCCGGCCGCAGCGGATAGGCGCGGAACGGCGGAACGTCAATGGTGCGGGCCCAGTGCGATTTGTTGATCTCCAGGCCGTCGGTACGGCAGTCGTCCAGCACCATATGATCGAAACTGCCGGGCTTCACCGCTGCATTGAAGTCACTGACCGTTTTCTCCAACGTCGCTGCGTCCAGCTCAATCTTGCCGGCCAATTCGGCAATGGTATCCGCCTGGATCGCCGGGAAGACGGTCGGCATGAACTTGCCCATGCTTTTATCGTCGATGATGCAATAGCCGAGTTGATCGGGTTGGGAGGCCACCAGCCGGCCCCAAATGGCATACCGCTTGGGCCAGAAATCCTCACCCTCATCATAAAAGCGCTTGGCTTCTACATTCACGACGATGCCAAGGGACACACAATCGACCCGGCTGACGATACCGCCGTCATACTTAGGCGCCCGTCCGTCAATAGCGACGGCGTGACACTGCGTCGGGTCGCCGATCTGCTTGGCCCCATTCTCGTGCAACAGTTTTAGAACCTTGCCCATATTGTAGGGCGTGCCCCGGATCAGGAAATTGTCCGCCGCCGGGCCCCAGGCGTCTCGCAACCAGTCAAAGTTGGATTCGAAACCACCGGCGGACACAATCAGGGCCTTGGCGCGATAAGAGCCGCCTCCGGCTTCCGGATCAATGCGGACTTCTTCAAATCGATCATCGGTCATGACGATTTCTGTCACCGGGGAGTCATAGAAAACCACGACGCCCAATTCCTCCGCTCGGCGGTACAGGGCGTTCAGCAGCGCCTTGCCGCCGCCCATGAAGAAAGCGTTGGTCCGGCCCAGGTGCAGGGTGCCTTTGAGCGCAGGCTGAAAAATCACGCCGCGGTCTTCCAGCCAGCCGGTGCATTCCGACGACATTCGAATGGTCATGCGGGCCAGATGTTCGTCGGTCACGCCCTTGGTGACCCGCATCAAATCGTCCCAATATTCGTCTTCCGGATAGGCGTCGATCAGGTAATCGTTGGGCGCTTCGTGCATGGCGCGAAGGTTTCTGGTATGTCGGGTATTGCCGCCCCGGTGGCTTCTGGGCGCGGCTTCGATCACGCACACTTTCGCGCCGGTTTCCACCGCCGTGATGGCCGCCGTCAATCCGGCCTGGCCGCCGCCGACCACCAGAATATCATAGAGAGGGCTGTGTTCGCTCATACGCACTAGGTCCCACAATAGGGCAGTAAATTCAAACCCTTGTTGTCTCGAAACTAAAATTGATGACTTGTAGAACCAGACTCCCGGACATAGGTTGTCGCGATTATTGGAGACTGAAAATGGCCCCGGAAGAACATCGTCATGAAGAATGGTCGGCGGAACTGTTCACCCTGCTTAAAGACGCGGGCGTGGACCTGTTCACCCATGTGCCGGATGCGGGGAATGACCGGCTGATTGGTCTTGCGGAAGAAAGCAACGATATCCGTGTTGTGCTGCTGACCAGCGAGGAAGAAGGCGTCGCCATTTGCGCCGGTGCTGATCTGGTGGGGGGGCGCGGTGTGGTTTGTATGCAGTCCAGCGGGCTCGGCAATTGCCCGAACATTCTGTCTTTGGCCAAGGGCGCGCATTTTCCGATCCTGATGATGATCACCATGCGGGGTGACTACGGCGAACAGAACCCCTGGCAATACCCGATGGGTGAAGCCACCGACGATATTCTCCGGCTGATGGGCTTGCAAATCTTCCGGGTCGATCATCCGGACGAGCTGGAACAGTCGGTAAAGGCCGCGGTCGGTGCAGTCTGGCCGGGCGCCCAGTCGGCGGCGATTGTTCTCAGTCAGAAGTTCCTCGGCACAAAGGCGTTTTGATCATGGTTGCCGCACCCGCTCCAAAAATCGACCGCCGCGAATTGCTGGCTCAATTGTTTCCGGATCAGGAAGACTGGCTGTTTATCAGCGGCCTTGCCGGCCCGTCCCGGGACGCCGCCGCGTTGACCGATGACGGCAACAACATCTTCACCATGGCGGGCGCCATGGGCGGCGCGGTGCCCATGGGCCTGGGTCTTGCCCTCTCCGCGCCCGACCGGAATGTGGCGGTGATTAACGGCGACGGCGAAATGCTGATGGGGCTGGGCTCGTTGGCGACAGTGGCCTCCGCCGCGCCGCAGAACCTGACCATTGTCTGTGAAGACAATTCCCTGCATCAGGAAACCGGTGGCCAGCGGGGCCACACGGCGGGGGCGACGAACCTGGAAGAAATCGCCCGTGGTGCAGGCTTTACCTCTACCCTGACCATTTCGGAACCGTCGGAAATCGATGCCGCGGCCAGGTTCATCCGGGAAGCGCCGGGTCCCCGGTTCCTTCTGGCCCGGGTCCTGCCGACAAAACCGGCGGATTATAAGCGGAACTTTGATTTCTCTGCTTGCCGGGTGCGGTTCCGGGATGCGCAAATCCGATGATTGATCAAAAAGCGGGTAACGCGGCGAAGATCGCTTTTATCCGCTTTGGGGAGGCCGGCGGCATTCTCACAAAGGGCCTCAAAGACGCTGGGGCTAACATCACCGGCGCCTACGACATTCTCATTCATGCCGACGATCACGCGCCGGCTTTGCGTGAGAAAGCCGACGCGATCGGCATTGCGTTGGTCGATTCAACGGAGGAGGCGGTGGCCGGCGCGGACGTAGTGTTCAGCGCCGTGGTGACCAACGAGACTTTAGTTGCGGCGGAAAACGCCGCGCCGCATCTTAAGCCAGGCCAGTTCTACCTCGACATCAACTCCACCTCACCGGCGAAGAAACGCAAAGCCGCTGGCGTGGTTGAGGCCGGCGGCGCGCATTATGTGGAGGCGGCGGTGATGGATCTATTTCCGCCCAAGGGGATTGCCACACCCATGCTTCTGGCCGGCGCAAAGGCCGAGGAACTGGTGGACCTGTTGAAAGGCTTCGGCATGGACCAGCGGGTCGTCGGCACAGACATCGGCAACGCGTCGTCTTTGAAGATGGTGCGTAGCGTGTTTATGAAAGGCTTCACGGCGATCTTGCTGGAAAGCCTCTATACCGCCAAGAAATTGGAAGCCGAGAATATCGTGATCGAGTCCTTGCAGGGCACGTTCCCGCAGATCAACTGGCAGGAACTCTGCGACTATTACGCACCCCGGCTGGTCAACCACGCCAAACGTCAGGGCGTTGAGATGTTTTCGGTGGCCGAGACCCTGAAAGAACTGGGGGTCGAGCCGATCACCACGCTGGCCAGTGCGGCGCGCTTGGGCTGGCTCGGCGACATGGACCTGAAAAACGAGTTGGACGCCCCGCCGGAAACCATCAGCGAGCTGTTGGATATCCTGAAAAGCCGGGAAGCGGGTAAGTCTTAATCCTTCTCCAAATCCGCCTGGAGCGCACCGAACACGCGGGTGTGCATATTGTAGGCGCCGACCACCACACACAGTTCCACAATTGTCCGCTCCGCATAATGGGGGCGGAGCGCCTTAAACACCTCGTCCGGCACGGCGACGTTCTTCGTCATCTCGTCCACCAGGGCCAATAATGCCCGCTCCGCCGCGTCGAAATGAGGCGACGGTTCCCAGTCTTGCAAGGCGCGGGCTTCGTCGCCGGAAAGACCGGCCGCCGTCGCCAGCTCGCCCAAATGTTGTTTCAGCGTGTAGTCGGACTTGTTCAGATAAGCGATGCGGATGATCACGATCTCCCGCTGGCGGCCCGTGAGCTCCGTCCCCCAGCGCACCGCGTTGTTATAGTTGAACCACGCCTCCGCCAGGGGCGGGGAATGCAGCAGCAGCTTATAGATGTTGAGGAACTTGCCCCGGCGCTGGCCGGCGATGGTTTCCGCCAGTTTGGCAAACGCGGGATCGGAATCGGGTTCGAGGAGGGGGACGCGGGCCATATCGGCTCCTTCAACTGAAAGACCTTGTTTTGTGAGGCGGGAAGACTACGCTTTGCGATGCCATCGCTCAACATTTCAGGGGACCCGCCATGGCGATGATCATCGTCGAAGACGATAAAATCCTGCGCTTCGTCCAGTGCCTGCTGGACGACAAAGTTATGCCGGAACGCATGGCGGCGTTTAGGGATTTTTTGGCCTTTGATGTGCCCGATGTGGACGGTTGGATCGCGAGTGTGCAAAAAGATTGCGCCGCCATCTATCCGGCTGAGGTGCGGACCGCCGCCGACCGGGACGAGTTGCACGCGTTGCTGCCGGAGGCGGATGGTGCCGTGATCGAGGCGCTGGAAATCGGCGCGGCAGAGCTGGCGCTCGCGCCCAAACTGCGGATCGTGCAGAACTTTGGCCTCGACCGGCGGAATATTGATCTGGCGGCTTGCGCGGCCCAGGGGGTGGCGACACCGGTGTTCAACCGGCGGGTCAATCGGGCTGTGGGCGAGCACGCGATCTCCCTGATGCTGGCCGTCGGGCGCAAGATCGTGGAGACCGATCGGGCGCTGGATTTCGCGGCCCTGGAGACGCTGGGGTATAAGCCGAAGCTTTACGACACAAAACATATCGCCGGCGCCAACTGGGCGCGGGTGACCGGTCTGAGGAACCTGTTCGGCTCGACCCTCGGTGCGCTGGGCCTGGGAGAGGTCGGCCGGGAAGTCGCCATCCGCGCCAAGGGTATGGGGATGAAAATTCTCTATTATCAACGCCGCCAACTGCCCCCCGAGGTGGAGGCCGAATGGGGCGCGGAATATGTCTCCTTCGACGACCTGATGCGCCGATCCGATTTCATCAGCGTGCACCTGCCCTTGAACGACGGCACCCGCGGCATGATCGATGCAAGGGCGTTCGAGTTGATGAAGCCGGGCGCGATCCTGGTGAACGTGTCCCGCGCGCACATCGTGGAGCGGGAGGCGCTGATGGCGGCGCTTTCATCCGGCAGGCTGGGCGGCGCCGGGTTCGATGTCCATTACGAGGAACCGTCGGCGATGGACGAGCCCCTGAAAGCCTTCCCCAATGTCGTCCTATCGCCGCATATTGCCGTCGGCCCCCGCACCGAGGCGCTGACCGATATGGCCGAAATTGTCGGCAATTTGGCCCGCGCCATCGGTGGCGGATAGAAGATGCAAATGGGGATGGCTGATCTTCCCTGGCTGCTTTACGTCGCGGCCTCCATCGCGGTGATTGTGGCACCCGGCCAGGATATGATCCTGGTCATGTCGAGGGGCATTGCGCTGGGAAAGCGGGCGGGCGTAATAACGGCGGCCGGGGTGAGCACGGGCCTCGTTTGTCACAGCATGATCGCGACGTTTGGTCTGGGGGCTATCCTGGTGGCCTCGGACTTGGCGTATACCGTTCTGAAATATGCCGGCGCGGCGTATCTGGCCTATCTCGGCCTGCGTCTTATCCTCTCTAATGAAACCCGATTGGACGTGGCGGCGGCGGGGCAGACCCCTCTGCCGAGATTGTTCATTGAGGGGGCGCTCTCCAACCTCTCAAATCCGAAAGTGGTGCTGTTTTATTTCGCCTTCCTGCCCCAGTTCATTTCGCCGGAGATTGAGCAACATGCGTTGACGGCCTTCGTGCTCGGTTTCACCTTCGCCGCGCTGACGTTCCTAATCAAAGGACCGGTCGGGTTCTTTTCCGGCAGTCTGTCGTCCTGGTTGCGCGCGCGTCCCCGCGTCCTCGCCTGGATCTACCGGGGCAGCGGGATTGTATTCCTCGGCCTCGGCGCCCGCTTGCTGTTTGAGGAACGGTGAGGGAAAGTAGGAAAGTTTACCTGAGGGGGAGACGATGAAAGCGATCTTGATCAATGAACAGGGCCCGGCGGAGGTCATGAAAGTGGCAGAGGTGCCGGACCCGGAGCCGGCGGCCGGTGAAGTCCTAGTGGAACTGCATGCGGCCAGCGTCAACCCGGCGGATACCAAAGTGCGGGGTGGCGGGCACTATACGCGGCTGGTCAAGGTGATCTTCCCCTACTGTCTGGGCCGGGATTTTTCCGGCATCGTGAAAGCCTGCGGCGACGGCGTGACTGAGTTCCAGCCGGGTGATGCGGTGTTCGGTGTTCTGCCGGCCGGGATCGAGGGGACGTACTGCGAGATGCTGACGGTTGATGCCTCCGTCGTCGCCAGGAAACCCGACTGGTTAAAACATGAAGAGGCCGCCGCCTTAACCCTGACCGGTTTGACCGCGCTGGTCTCCATCGAAGATACGTTGAAGCTCAAGCCCGGTGAGAAAATCCTAATCCATGCCGGCGCCGGCGGGGTCGGCAGCTTTGCCGTGCAGCTGGCCAAGTATATCGGCGCGCACGTGATCACCACGGCGAGCCCGGCAAACCATGAATATGTGCGGGGCCTCGGTGCGGACGAAATCATCGACTATAACGCCCAGGACTTTACCGAGGTGCTGTCCGATCTCGATGCGGTGTTCGACTTAATCGGCTTCGAGGTGCACCAACGGTCGTTCAGTGTGCTGAAGCCCGGCGGACGGATCGCCTATATCGCGCCGCTGCTGGAGGACGCTAAGCCGCCCCGGGATGATGTCACCGTTTACCGGCCTAATGTGGCGCGGGACCGGGCGCACCAGTTGCGCATCCTGGATCTGGTCTCGGAAGAGGCGATCAAGCTGCCGGAGATCAAGACTATGCCCTGGCTTGAGGTGGTCGAGGCCCACAAGCTGATTGAGACCGGCCATGTTCGGGGTAAGATCGTGTTGATGATGAAGTAGAGGAGCCTTCTCATGGGTGAATTCGGCATGAGCCAGCCCGTCCGCCGGACGGAAGACCCGCGCTTTCTGACTGGCCGGGGTCAATATGTGGACGATATCAAACTTGCGGGTACCCTGCAGGGCTTTGTCCTGCGATCCCCGTATGCTCATGCGAAGATCAATGGGATTGATGCGTCAAAAGCCAAAGCCGTGCCAGGTGTGCATTTGGTGCTGACCGGTGCGGACTATGCGGCCGCAGGCTTGGGCGCCATGCCCTATATGGACCCGCCCACGGTGGACTGGGATCCGGCCTGCATCACCAAGCCCACACAGCTGGCGCTGGCCACCGATACGGTCCGACATGTGGGCGACGGGGTCGCCTTCGTGGTCGCCGACAGTCTGGCCGCGGCGCGGGAAGCGGCTGACCTGATCGACGTGGACTATGAACCACTGCCGGCGGTGGTAGAGACGGCTGCGGCGGCCGGGGCTTCCGCTGTGGTCTGGCCGGACTGCCCGGACAATGTCGCCTTCACCCATCATGCCGGGGACAAGGCGGCGACTGACGCGGCATTTGCCGCCGCCGATCGTGTGGTGACCCGTAAGATGTCCATCAACCGGGTGGCGGCAAATTCCATGGAGCCCCGGGGTATCCTGGCGTCTTATGATAAGAGCGCAGACTTCCACACGATCTATTTGAGCGCCCAGAGCGCGTTCGGCATGCGGCGCATCCTGGCTGCGCTGATCTTCGGCGAGGAGGTCGAAAAATTCAGGGTCATCACCAATGATGTCGGCGGCGCGTTCGGGATGAAAAATTCCTTCTACCCGGAATATGCCCTGGCGGTCTGGGCGTCCCGGCAGTTGGGGCGGCCGGTCAAATGGGTGGAAGACCGGGGGGAAGCGATCCTCACCGATCATCACGGCCGGGACAATGTGACCGAGGCGTCTCTGGCGCTGGACAAGGACGGCAAGTTTCTCGGCCTGCGGGTCACCACGACGGCCAACCTGGGGGCTTATTTATCGACCCTGGCCGCCGGGCCGCCCACCATCCACTTAGGGGGCTTAGCCGGTGTTTATACGACGCCGGCGGCGGATGTGAACATCACCGGCGTCTTTACCCACACCTGCCCGACGGCCGCTTACCGCGGCGCCGGCCGGCCGGAAGTGTCCTTCGTGATTGAAACCACAGTGGATACGGCGGCGCGGGAGTTGGGCATTGATCCGGTGGAGATCCGCCGGCGCAACATGATCCCCGCGGACGCCATCCCGTATCAGACGCCGCTTTATTTCAATTATGATTCCGGCCGCTTCGAAGAGACTTTCATGATGGCGGTCGAGGCGGCGGATGTGGCCGGCTATGCCGCCCGCAAGCAGGCGACGGAAGCGGCAGGTAAGCTGCGGGGCCTCGGCATCAGTTATACGATCGAACGCGCCGCGCCGGCGGGGTTCGAGTTCAACGAGATGCAGTTCGCGCCCGACGGCAAGCTGACCATCTATGCCGGCACCACCAATCATGGTCAGGGGCATCATACGCTCTATACCCAGATCGCCTGCGAATATCTGGGCCTGACCCCGGACGATATCCATGTGGTGGAGGGCGATACGGGCGAGGTGCAGAACGGCTTCGGCACCGGCGGCTCGCGGGTGTCGGCGCTGGGCGGGTCGGCGGCCTATCAGGCGGCGGGGCTGATTATCGAAAAAGCGAAGACCCTGGCGTCCCACATTTTGGAAGCGCCGGAAGCCGATCTGGAGTTCTCTGACGGCCGCTTCATCATTTCCGGCACCGACCGGTCGATCAGCCTGCAGGAGCTGGCGGCGAAGGCGCACGATCCGGCCCAATGTCCGCCGGGGTTTGAGCCGGGCTTAAGCGCCGCCACCGAATACAAGGCGGAGGTCGCCAACTATCCCAACGGCTGTCATGTCTCGGAGATCGAGATCGATCCGGAAACCGGCAAGATCGACGTGGTGAAATACACCGTGGTCGATGACGTGGGCGTGGTGATCAATCCGCTACTGCTGGACGGGCAAATCCAGGGCGGTGTGGCGCAGGGCCTGGGTCAGATTCTGTTCGAAAACGTGGTCTACGATCCGGCCAGCGGGCAGATGCTGTCGGGAACCTTCATGGATTACGCCATGCCCCGGGGCGATGATCTGCCGCTGGTTCATGTGGAGGCGAATTCGGTGCCCACCGCAACCAATCCGCTGGGAGTCAAAGGCGCGGGCGAGGCCGGGACCATCGGCGCCATGCCATGCCTGATGAACGCCGCACTGAACGCCCTGGCGCCTATGGGTGTCACACAGCTCAACATGCCGCTGACGCCCAACCGGGTGTGGGTGGCGATGCAGGGAGTTTAGGTCCTACCGCACCCCATACAACCGTTCGGCGTTGCCGTGGGCGATGGCCTGGGTAACGTCGTCCGGCAGCTGACCCAGCCATTTTCGGGCGGCGTTGATCAGTTTCGGATACCTTTCCCAACGGAGGCTCTTATGGGCGTCAGTGGCGAACAGAATCCGGTCCTTGTGGCGGGTGAGAAGTTGGGCCCATTTGGGTTTCAGCGCGCCACAGTTATCCATGAAGCCGTCACCCAACTGCGCCGCCTTTGAGGCATCGGAGTAGCCGCCCTTGTCGGTCTCCTTCTTGGACGTCGTTACGTAGACGTTTGCATGTTCGGACAGGATCGTACCGACCTGTTGAACGGAGCCAAAACCCATATGCGGCATGATGAAGGGCTGCGCCGGGTGAGCCTTATAGAGCCGGGAAAATTGCGGCCAATCCTGGTCCCAGGCATAAACTTCCCAATGGGCCATGAACGGCACCGGCCGGCCGAGCCCGGCCAGGCGCTGGATAAACGTCGTCATCCCTTGGTTGTTGGTATCGATATAGCGTTCGCCTTCGGAGGTGGTTTCGCCGTGGTCCTTGTCGCCGTGGGTAAACAGGATTTCGCCGATGAAGGCATAATTGTTCTCGCGGATGCCGGCGATCGCGGCGTCGATGTAATCCCGGCTGATCTCACCGCCGAACTTAAAGTATTTGGGGACGCCCAGAACCAGGAAATCCGGATTGTCCCGTTTCAGGGGCAGAACGTCGGATTCATTTTCACCCAGATGGCGGATGCTGCGGGCGAATAAGGCGACCCGGCTGACGCTGCTGCTCTTCAGCAGCCCGACCACATCGCGGATGTCACGGTGATCGGCCTGGGTC
>JAYQGD010000041.1:0-10788 GCA_038140415.1 Rhodospirillaceae bacterium | reverse complement strand
ATATCGGAAACCAACCCTATAAATCAAATTGTGGCGGACCCTTAGCGCGGGATTCAGCGTGATGGGCGCATCTATGTCATGACAGAGCCGTTTCCTGGCAATACACTCCGCTTCGGAGAAAACATCAAAATCCGGCCACCGGCCGGGTCACAAGGGGAGGAATACGATATGGCCATTCTCGACGGTCAAAAAGTCATCGCCATCGAAGAACATTATTACGACGAGGATATGATCAAGCATTTCACCGGTGTGGACGCGCGCACCGGCGGTCTGGTCATGGATAAATTGCTGGAGGTCGGTGAAGAGCGGCTGAAAGACATGGACGCCTGCGGCATTGATGTGGCGCTGTTGTCTCACGGCGCGCCGTCGACCCAGCGAATGGATGCCGAAACCGCCGTGCCCGTCGCCAAGGCGGCCAATGATCATCTGGCGGAGATTGTTAAGGCGCATCCGGACCGCTATGCCGGTTTCGCCAACCTGCCAACCATGGATCCGCAGGCCTCTGCCGACGAGCTCAAGCGCTGCGTCGAGGAACTGGGCTTCAAGGGCACCATGATCCACGGGCTCATTGGCCCCGACCGGCTGTTCCCCGACAACGAGATGTTCTGGCCCATCTATGCCCAGGCCGAGGCTTTGGACATGCCGATCTACATCCACCCGGCCAACCCGCACCCGACGGTCGCCGATATCTATATTAAGGACTATGTGGAGAAATATCCGGGCTTTATGAACGCAGGTTGGGGCTTCACCATGGAGACGGCGACCATCGCCATTCGCATGGTGCTGTCCGGCGTCTTCGACAAGCACCCGAACCTGAAGGTGGTCTTGGGCCATTTGGGGGAGACCCTGCCGTTCCTGGTCTGGCGGATCGATCATGTGCTGAACCGGCCCGGCAATGACGGTGTCGAGTTCCGCAAAATCTTCACCAACAATTTCTACATCACCACCAGCGGCTTCTTCTCCGATCCGGCGCTTCTGTGCTGCATCCAGGAAATGGGCACGGATCATATCCTGTTCGCCATCGACTATCCGTTCGTGGCCAACCAGCCGGGCCCGGTCTGGATGGAGCGGCTGATGCTGAACAGTGAGGACAAAGCGAAGATCCTGCACGGCAATGCCGAGCGGCTGTTCCACATGTAGGCCTGTTGGGCGTGAACTAGTGTAAGCGGAGGAAAAGCATGCAGATCGAAACCGGCCAGCCGGTCCCCCGGACCGAAGACCCGCGCCTGTTGACCGGCAAGGGCAAGTATACGGACGATTTCAACCTGCCCTATCAGGTGTATGCCGTGTTCCTCCGCTCACCTCACGCTCATGCGGAGATCAACTCGATTGACACAACCGCCGCCGCCGCCATGCCCGGCGTGGTCGCGGTGCTCACCGGTCAGGACTATGCCGATGACGGTCTGGGGGAAATCATCGGCGGCTCGCCGCGCCGGCGCCGGGACGGCTCCACCATGTACCGCCCGCCGCGCCCGGCACTGACCAAAGACCGGGTCCGTTATGTGGGTCAGCCGGTGGTGATGGTGATGGCCGAAACCGTGGATCAGGCCAAGGACGCGGTGGAAGCCGTGGTTGTCGATTTCACGCCCCTGCCGGTGGTCATGTCGACGGCGGACGCCAACCAGGACGGCACGCCCGCCATCTGGGATGACGTGCCGGAGAACGAGAGCTTCTTCTACACCGTCGGCGATGCGGACGCGGTCGATGCGGCCTTCGAGAAGGCGGATCACATTGTAACCCAGCAGTTCGAAATCCCCCGGATCACGGCCAACACGATGGAGCCCAGAGGCGCGCTCGGCCACTATGACGCGGGCCGGGACGGCTACACCATCTATGTGGGCCATCAGCGGCCTTATGTGTTCCGCACCTCGCTGACCAAGAACCTGTTCAAGATCGGCGAGAACCAGCTCAGCCTGGTGACCGGCGATATGGGCGGCTCCTTCGGCATGAAGGGCTCCATCTATCCGGAAATGCCGCTGACCGCCTGGGCCTCCAAACGCATCGGCCGGCCGGTCAAATGGATCTGCGAACGCTCCGAAGCGCACATCGCCGACGATCATGCGCGGGACAATTCCACGCTGGCGGAACTGGCGCTCGATAAAGACGGCACGTTCCTCGGGCTCCGCGTGCGGACCAACGGCGCACTCGGCGCCTATGTGGCGTTCCTCGGCATGGGGCCGTCCACCGGCAATATCGGCGGGCTGGCGGGTCTCTATCGCACGCCGGCCATGCGGGTCGAGGTTGCCGGCGTGTTCATGAACAAGAACCCGATCTCGCCCTATCGCGGCGCGGGCCGGCCGGAAGCTTCCTACATTATCGAAAGCATGGTGGATAAGGCGGCGCGCGAGCTCGGCATGGACCGGGTGGAACTGCGCCGCAAGAACTTCATTCCGCCCGAGGCCATGCCGTACAAGACGCCGCTGACCTTCACCTATGACTGCGGAGAGTTCGAGGCGCTGGTAAACCGCTGCGTGGAAAAGGCGGACTATGCCGGTTTCCCCGCGCGCAAGGCCGCCTCGGAGGAGAAAGGCAAACTTCGCGGCTTGGGCATTTCCTGCACCATCGAACAGGCCGCCGCCGCTCAGCCGGAAACCGCCGAGATGCGGTTTGATCCGTCGGGCACGCTCACGGTCCTCGTCGGTTCCACACCTCACGGGCAGGGCCACGAGACGATCTATAAGCAGCTGATCTGCGAGAAGTTGGGGATTGATCCGGACCGCATCCGGGTGATCGAAGGCGATACGGACAAGGTTTCCTTCGGCACCGGCACCGGCGGGTCGCGGACAGCGGCCATCGGCACCTCGGCGGTCAACATGGCTGTCGGCAAGGTGATCGACAAAGCCCGCAAGGTCGCCGCCCATGTGCTGGAAGCGTCCGAAGCGGATATCGAATTTACCGATCATGCTTTCACTGTTGCGGGCACGGACAAGAGCCTGCCGTTCCTGGAGGCTGCTCAGGCCGCGTTCCAGCCGGCGAAAATTCCGGACGACATGGAACCGGGGCTCTACGAGATTGCCACCTTCAGTCCCAAGACGGCGACCTTCCCCTATGGTTGTCACATCTGCGAGGTGGAGGTCGATCCGGACACGGGCGCACTCACCATGGAGAAATACACGGTAGTCGACGATGTGGGCTATGAGTTGAACCCGTTGCTGGTCAAGGGCCAAATCCACGGCGGCGTCGCGCAAGGTGCGGGTCAGGCGCTGATGGAGGAAATGGTCTATGACGACAATGGCCAGCTTTTGTCGGGCTCGTTCATGGATTACGCCATGCCGCGCGCCGAAGATCTGTGCCTGTTCGACATCGAAGGCCGGCCGGTGCCGACCAAATCAAATCCTTTAGGCGTCAAGGGTGCGGGCGAGTGTGGCACGGTGGGCGCGCTGGCGGCCATTCCCAACGCCATCCTGGATGCGCTTGCGCCGCTCGGTGTCGAACATCTGGACGTGCCCTTGAGCCCGGAGAAAATTTGGCAAGCGATCCAGGGCGCGAAAGCGGGGTAGGCTGGGAGGCCAATGCTGAATGTCGAACAGTTTCAGCGTTCGAATTGTTCATTTCTCCAACATTCTGGAGATCGAAGGCGCACGTTCAACGGCGGACTTCGAGGGCCTGCTTGAGGCCATGGAATACGGCGATCAGTCGGACTTAAGCGACAGCGACAAGCGCGACATGTGCCTCTTCCTTTTGCAGAATCAGGAACCCGAGGAGGCCGCGTATATCGTGTTGAAGCGCGATCTGAGCGACGTGCTCCGCGACGGCCAGATGCGCAATATCGCCGCCGAGATGCTCGACGAGAAGCTTTGGGAGGAATATGCGGACTCTTCCCTTCATGAGCGACTGTTCAATGTGGGCAGTCTGCTGTTTGAGGCGTTTCCCCGGTCCTTCCCCGAGCCCGATGCGGTTCACCTGGAGATTGAGGTCACGGCCGAGAACGCGGGCTCGGCGCGGATGCTGACGGATGAGCTGAATGAGAGCTTTCGGGTCCGGCTGCTGGCCGACGGCATGGAGGAAGATGCCATCCTGCACAGATTGTATGGGGACCAACTCACCGGAAAGTCCTTTCCCAATGCCGCCGAGATTGTCTGGATTGTGCGCCCCAACGCCCTCAGCGAGACCGTGATGAAGATCGAGGTCATCGGGTCGGGCTGCTGGCTGGACGCCCTCGGCCGGACGAAAGCCTACGCCTCAACCGCCTACGCCGATTGATCGGGCATCCCGTTTTTATTGCTGGGCTTAACCCGCCACGATAGCTCTTATCGTTTGGGCCAGAGTTCCCGGGTCGATGGGTTTTTCGATATAGCCGTCGGCGCCGATGGCTTCGGCCTTTTGTTTCCACACATCGCCGGTATGGGCCGAGACCATGATGATCTTGCTGTCGTCCAGCGGACGGTAGGCGCGCAGTTCCTCGCACAGCTCCAACCCGTCCATTTCCTGCATCTGCAGATCGATGAGCACGCAGTCGGGCGCGGTCGCTTTCACCCGGGAGATCGCCGTGGCGGCCACCGTGCTCGACGAAACCTCGAACCCGCCGTTGGTGAGAATGGCGGTCATCAAATCGATAAAGCTTTGCTCATCGTCGATGATGTAACAGGTGATGGAGGTGCTGATGGCCGCCTCCTTACTGGTATTTGCCGGCAGACGGGGAGTTTAGGACGTCGTGCCGGAAGTGTCACCTTCCCCTGAGGAAATTCGCCCCATATTGCGGCGAATGTGCTTGCAGACTAAGTTCTGCGTATGAAACTGCGTAAGCGCACTTTAATTCTCATGATTCTGGCGGTGATTGTCGGTATGGCGGCGTTCCAGGTGCAGAAGAACCGCGCCTCGGCGCGCGACTGGCGGACGGCCAGTTTTGAATCCGTCGGCTTGACCCCCGATCCGGCCAAGGTGCGGGAACCGGTGATCCAGGTGTATGCCGCCCGCGCTTGGGGTTGGCGAGGCTATTTCGGGGTCCACAGCTGGGTCGCGGTAAAACCGCAGGATGCCGAGTATTTCACCGTCTACGAAGTGATCGGCTGGCGTTTGCGCTGGGGTGACTCGGCCGTGGTCATCCGCCAGCGGGATGCGGATTCCAGATGGTTCGGCAACGCGCCGGAACTACTATCCGATATCCGCGGGCCCGGCGTCGGCGCGCTGATCAAGAAGGTGGATGCCGCGGCGCACACCTATCCCTATGCCCAGAAATACACGGTCTGGCCGGGACCTAATTCCAACACGTTTATCGCCCATATCCTCCGGGAAGTGCCGGAGCTCAAAGTCGATCTGCCGCCGACCGCTATCGGCAAGGACTATATTCCGGACGGCATCTTCGCCAAATCACCGAGCGGCACGGGCTATCAGCTTTCCTTGGGTGGTTTGTTGGGGGTCATGGCCGGTACCGAAGAGGGACTGGAGCTTAATTTGCTGGGCCTCACCTTCGGCATTGATCCGTTGGACCCGGCGCTGAAACTGCCCCTGGTCGGCCGCATCGGTCCGGACCGGGAAACCAAGCGCACCCTGGCCGGTTCCGGCGCAATAGAGAACCTGGCGGAGAACTAGCCGGCTACCCGGCGCAATACTCCGTCCACAGTTCCCGCAACGCGCCCTCGAAATCCCTCATATAAGCGTCCGCATTAAAGATCGTGTCCGCCGCCTGTTTTCTCAGGCCCACCCGCACCTCGACCAGGGCGGGGAAGTTGCCGGCCAAGGCCACCGCCCGGTCGGCATAGTCTTCCGCCGACTCCGCCACGAAGTCGCCATGGCCGAGCCGGCTCATCTGCTGCGCCGTCAGCCGGCCCATCAAACTGTCGCCCCAGGTGGTGACAATCGGCACGCCCATCCAGATGGCCTCATAGCTGGTGGTGCCGCCGCCGAAGGGCAGGGGATCCAGACCGATATCGATCCGATGATAGGCGGCGAGATAGTCGCCGGCGTCCCGGGTAAAGCCTTCATAGATCAGCCGTTCGGCGGCGATGCCCCGGTCCTGGAATTGCGCGGAGAATCTCTCGCGGATATCGGCGCTGTCGAAGGCCCGGTGTTTGAGGAGCAGGCGGGACTCCGGCACCCGGCCCAAAATTTCCGCCCACAGCGCAATTGTCAGCGGGGTCAGCTTGATCGGATTGTTGAGCGAGCCGAAGGTGACGTAGCCGTTGGTGACCGCCGGCAGCATTTCCACCAACGGCGCATCCTCGGGCCGGCGATAAACGTTAAAGCCCGAAAGCCGGACCAGGCGTTCCGTATAAAATTCCTCCGTTTCGCCCGGGGGGTCCAGATAGTCATCGGTGATCAGGTGGGTCGCCCCCTCCAACCCCGTGGACGACACCAGGTTGACCGCGGCGATTTGTAAGGGCGCCGCCGGGATGGCCAGAAGGGCGCGGTAGCGGGCTTTGAAAGTGCAGGGATGGATCAGGATATCCACCCCGTCATGGGTCATCAGCCGGGCCAGATCGGCGGGGGCCAAATGCGCCACATCTGTCCAGCCGTCCACATGATCAAACAGGTTGCGGGGCGCGGGCCCGCCGTCGAGACGGTAACCATAGACCTGAACATGAAACCGGCTGCGGTCGTGATGGGGCAGCATGGGGGCCAGGAACCGGGGGGTCACGTGGCTCTCCAGTTCCGGCAGGTAGTAGGCGAGCCGCAGTTTGCGGTCCGGCGTCTTGTCATTGCCGAAGGATATATCCTGCCGGCCAACGGCCAGTTCCAGCGCCTCGCCCCAGCCCCGGTTGGCCTCGAACACTACGTCGCGCGCTGCGCCGGGGGCAAAATTCAAGGCGAACAGAAAATTGGCCCAATAGCTGTCGTTGCTTTCATCGGTGCGGATGGCGTCCGAGAAACACTGGACCGCCTGTTCGGTCTCGCCCAGGGCAAAGAAGGCGTTGCCCAGATTGTAATGGGCGTCACCAAAGTAGGGGTCCAGGGAGATGGCCGTTTCCGCATGGCCGATGGCGACGCTCGGGTTTTGCTGCGCCAGGGCAACCGCCGCCAGATTGCCGTGATAGTCAGCGACGTCTTTGTTGATGGAAATGGCTTTGCCTATTAGTTCGCCCGCCGCCGGGAAGTCGCCGCGCGCATGTTGGACCATGCCGAGAAGATGCAGCGCGTCGGGTTCTTCCGGCTCAATCTCCAGGACCCGGCGGTAAATGGTCTCCGCTTCATCCAGGCGGCCGGCGCGCTGACATTCCAGCGCCGTGCGCATGATGACTTCTTTGTCGTCCGTCGCCATTCCCGTTTCCGCGTGACCTCGCCCTTTAGTTTGTCCTAGTATCGGCGGCCCGCGTGCCGGGATCAAGAGACCGGTCGAATGATCAGGAGAGTCTCGGGGTTACATCACCGTGAGTATTTGGGGAAAAGTTATCGGCGGCGTCGCCGGATTTGCGCTGGGCGGACCGCTCGGCGGCATCTTGGGTGCGGTGTTCGGGCACGCTGTGGATCGCCAACGCTCCCGTCAGCGCTCGGCTCGCGGGCCGGCCTCGGTTCAGGCCCGCCAAACCGCCTTCACGGTCGCGGTCATCGTGCTCAGCGCCAAAATGGCCAAGGCCGACGGGCATGTCACCCGGGACGAGATCAACGCGTTCAAGACCATTTTCGATATTCCGGCCAACGAAATGCGGGATGTGGGCCGCCTATTCGACGAGGCGCGGCGCGATTCGGAGGGGTTCGAACCCTATGCCAAACAAATCGGCGAGATGTTCGCCCACGACCCGGCGGTGCTGGAAAGCCTGTTGGGCGGGCTGTTTCAGATTGCCTTGGCCGACGGCGTCGTGCATCCGAAGGAGATTGAGTACCTGCACCGTGTCTCTAAGGAATTCGGCTTTGATCAGCACACGTTTGACCGAATCAAGGCGACCCATCTGACCGAAGACGAGGGCGATCCGTATGAGGTTTTGGGGGTCAATCGCAGCAGCAGGGACGCCGAGATCAAGAAAGCCTATCGCAAACTCAGCCGGGAAAATCATCCGGATACGCTCATGGCGCAAGGCATGCCTCAGGAATTCGTTGAAATCGCCAACGACAAGATGGCGCAGATCAACGCCGCCTACGACAAGATTCAAAAAGAACGGTCGATCACGTGATCACAACCGCTCGACGCCGCCGGCAGGGATTGAGCGGATGAAGCTCACCCATATTGTTTTTGCGCTGATTGCTACGTTCTTCCTCGGCACCAATATGGTCGCGGTCAAAATCGGGGTCGCCCACTTTCCGCCCATCTTTATGATGGCGTTGCGGTTTGCCCTGGTGACTCTCGTCCTCGTGTGGTTCGTCAAGCCGCCGAAGGAGGCATGGTGGGCGGTGTTCGGCATCTCGGTGACCATGGGCACCCTGCACTTCGGTTTATTCTTCGCCGGAATCGCCGGGACCGACGCAGCGGTGACAGCCATCATCTTTCAACTCGGTATTCCGTTCGGCGTCATGTTCGCCTGGGTCTTGCTGGGCGAACGGTTCGGCTGGCGGCGCGGCGCGGGCATCGCCGTGGCTTTTCTGGGCGTCGCCCTCATCGCCGGATCGCCCGAAAGCCGGTCCAGCCTGTTTCACATCGGGCTGGTGTTTGCCTCCGTCATGGCCTGGGGCCTGGCGGCGGTGCAGATTAAGAAGGTTAAGGATGTGGATGCCATGTCCTTGGCGGCCTGGATGGCCCTCATGTCGACGCCGCAGCTTTTTATTGTGTCTTGGATATTGGAAAGTGGGCAGTGGGACTCGGTCGCGTCGGCCCAGTTGCTGCATTGGGGGGTGCTGGCCTATGCAGCGCTGGGCGCCTCGATTATCGGCTACGGGCTGTGGTACTTCCTGATCAGTAAATACGACGTCTCGCTGATTCTGCCGTTTGCCCTTCTAAACCCGGTTTTTGCCATCGTCGCCGCCATGCTCATCCTGGATGAGGCCATGACCCCGGTCCGGATTGCCGGCGCGATGCTTACTCTGATCGGCGTGGCGGTGGTACAATTGCGGGGCCGCCAACGGCAACTAGCGGATACTTAAAGGTCAGTTGTTTTGGAAATCTTCGACAGACCCTCCCCGAACCATGACGAGCGACCGGCGGGCACGCCGGTGGATATGTTGATCCTGCATTACACCGGGATGCTGTCGTTCGAGGACGCGCTGGACCGGCTCGCCGACCCGGACGCCAAGGTCAGCGCCCACTACGCCATCGGCCGCGACGGCGCCGTTTACCGGATGGTCGACGAAGACCGCCGGGCCTGGCATGCAGGCGTATCATTCTGGCGCGGTCATACCGATATCAACGGCCGGTCCATCGGCATTGAGCTGGAGAACAAGGGCCATGAATACGGCTACGAGGATTTTACCGAGCCTCAGATGTCATCTCTGTTAGAGCTTTGCCACGGTATCCTTGCCCGGCATCCCATTCCGCCCCGCAACGTGGTCGGTCATTCCGATGTGGCGCCGACGCGCAAGGAAGACCCCGGCGAGAAATTCGATTGGGAACGGATGGCGGCGGAAGGGATCGGTCTGTGGCCGGGAAAAACAACCCTGACGGGCAGGATCGGGACGGGTGAGTTCAATCGGTTGCTAAACCGATACGGATATGATTTGGCGGATGAGTCTGCGGCAATCCTGGCTTTTCACCGGCATTTTCGGCCTTCTGATGTGTCGGGGCCGGTGAACAAGGACTCACTTGCCGCATTGAGTTCGCTCTTTTACCAAGCCGAATAAGTATGCTCTAAGAACGGTGAACACTTATTGCTAGTGATGAGTAAAGAAATATTTCAACACGGGAAACAAAATGAAATAAAAAAGGGAGTGTGTTTTTCCCAAATCCGGGTGATTTTCCGACCGCTAAGATGCTAGATTGGGACCAGATGCGAATGAGATCTCCATACTTTTGCACGTAATTATATTTTTTCTTACAACTACGTCGTACTGATAATAAAAAATATGAGCCCTGATCCTGTCATTTATGTCGTCGATGATAACGACGACCACCGCGATGTCCTTACGCAGTCGATGAAGCAAGCCGGCTATCAAGTGGAATCCTACACCAATGGTGTTGAGTTTCTACGCGACGGCAACCTTGCCGATATAGGCTGCCTCGTATTGGACAATCAGATGCCCGACATGTCAGGGCTGGAAGTACAGACCGAGCTTCGCGAGCTCGGCAGCCGGTTACCGATCATCTTTATCAGCGGCGGCAGCGGCATTCCCGATGTGGTTGCGGCGGTCCGGGACGGAGCCTTGGATTTCCTGCAGAAACCCTTTTCCCTGGACGAGTTGCGGACCAAGGTGGACGACGCAGTCACGCGCTGCCGGGAAGACTTCGATTCCAACAAGCTGGCCCGGGATTACGAGACCTTGCTTGGCGCGCTGACCAAGCGTGAGCGGCAGGTCTATGACCTGGTAGTCACCGGGAACACCAATCAGATGATCACCGAGAAACTGGCCATCAAGATCAGCACGGTTGAGTTCCATCGCGCCAATATGATGGACAAGATGGGCGTGACGAATTTTTCCGAATTAATGGAAAAAGCGCAGTCCGCCGGCCGTTCCGTTTAAACCCTGACCCCTTTTTGATTGCCGGCTGTTCTGCCCATCGCGCCGGGCGTCGTGGCCTTGGGCCGGTTTTAGCCCACAATCAATCAGGTAAAAGCGTGGATTAAGCGGCCTGCGGCATCATCTCCCGCGAATAGCGGGATTTCTTCTCGGAGCTTTGCTGCAGTTGGGCAGCGTGCCGGCGGGCGTCGGCCTCCGTGCCGTGGATGCCGACAAGCTCAAAGCTGTCGCTCACGTCAAAGATGAGCCATTCGTTGCTGAAGTCGTGGTATTGAATTGCATAGTTCATTTTTCAGGTCTCCTGGGTGA
>JAYQGD010000040.1:0-10822 GCA_038140415.1 Rhodospirillaceae bacterium | reverse complement strand
GGCTAAAACTGGACGCGGGCGTTATTGATGTGGAGACTCGACATGCGGCTGTGGTCTCTCCTCGATTACTAAACGTCGATGATTCCCCTTTGGCGCGTGCTGCGGTCAATCATTTGAGCGCGTACGAAACCATTCGAGAGCCCCAGCCCTTCAGTAAAAGGGCGCCGGTGCCGAACGACTTGTCACTGAGGGTGCGGGACATCAAAGGCTGCGGATACTTCGAAGACGCCTCGCAAATCGGGATTTGCCGGATGCCGGCCTCAGCCTGGCTCGGAGAAGATGACGGTGGGCAAACCCATGCCGTGGTGATCCTGGTCGAGTACGGACTAGAGATCGATGGCGGAAACGCTGCAGCGAACTGGGTCGCGGGCAATGAACATCTGCTGGCCACGTTACGTGCGGCGGAGATCGCCACCATCACCGCCGGGCAAATCGGTTCCTTGGGATTTACAGCTAACTGCCACTGGGCGGGCGCCAGCGATGTTGATCTGGACAAGCTGACGGTTCTTGCAGGTCTGTCGGTCCGAACCGGCGATCAATTGACCAATCCCTACCTGGGTGACCGTTTTGCGGTGGCGGTTGTCACCACGGACTATGAACTGGAGGCCGACCTGCCGCTGGCGGCGAGTGAGACCGATCGCAAGGACCTGCACTATCAACTCGGACTTTCGGGGGCAATCTCGGGGCTGGAACGATGGCGGCGCAGCCGGCGGCCGTCTCACTTGGGTCCTTATCCCGTCGAAACATTAAAGCGGGTCGACAAAGTCACGACACATATCTTCGAAGACGAAGTGCCGCGCGTGCCCAGCCGGGCGAACATGTATGTCCGGACGGCGCTGGGCGATCTCAGCGAGAAAGCCCGGAAGGAGGCGGCGCGTTGGTCACAGAAACACCCTGTGTCTCAAGGCATCGTCCGGCCTAGTTGGGCGATCAAGCCGTTGCAAGACGGTCAGACCGCCTCCCGCCGCGTTACAGGAGATCAGAGCCCTGAAGATAAAAGCAAGGCGCTAAAGGCGCTCAGTCACTATCTTGGTTCCTCCATCACCGGTATTTGCGAGGCGCCGGCCTACGCCTGGTATTCCCATGACAAGCATGGCAAGCCGATAGAGCCGTATCACAAGTATGCAATGGTGGTGCTGATTGACCAGGGCTACGAGACCTTCCTGGGTGCGTCCGGCAATGATTGGATATCCGGTTCACAGTCCATGCGGGCTTATCTGCGGGGCGCGGAAGTCACCGGTGTGATGGCGGAGATGATCCGGGAAATGGGATACCCGGCGCGGGCGCACACCAATCTGGACAGCCATGTCCTCCATGTCCCACTGGTTTTGGCGTCAGGACTGGGCGAGCAAAGCAGGATCGGTGAAAGCGCCATCAACCCGTTCCTCGGCATGCGGTTCAAAACGTCGGTCCTGACGACCGACATGCCGCTGCTGCCGGACAAGCCCATCGACTTCGGCGTGCAGAAGTTCTGTTCGGTCTGTGACAAGTGTGCCCGGGAATGTCCGTGTCAGGCGATCCCCTACGGGGACAAGGTTATCTTCAACGGCTACGAGACCTGGAAGCCGGATAGTGAACGCTGCACCATGTACCGGGCGACAAATATCAAGGGCTCTGCCTGTGGCCGTTGCGTCAAAACCTGCCCCCTCAGCAAAGACACAACCTGGGACGGCCCGCTGCTCCACCAGATTGGAAGCTGGCTCGGCGTCAACGCCATGTGGGCCAAGCCGGTCCTGGCGCCATTGGCGGTTTGGCTGGACGACGTTCTTGGCAACGGCAATCCGGTCGATGCCAAGAAATGGTGGCTGGATATGGAAGTGATGGGCCGCAAGACGTTCCAGTATCAGCCGGAGAACTATACTGTGATGGCGGCAGACGCCAACCGGCCGAAAATTGATCCCGGGAAGAAGACCAAGAAGGAAACGAATATCGCCCACTTCCCGGCGTCAACGTTGCCGCCGCCTGATTTGATGGGGCCGTACCCGACGGACCGAAAGTTGGGCCTGCAGCACGCCAAAAAAGCGGAAACTGTTGAACAGGCGCTCAAACGGCGCGCGGCCGGCGGTAAGCCCCCGGAAACCTATACACCCAGCTATGTAACCGGGAATTATCCGGCGCTGAAGGAAGACGCCTAGTTCCATTAAGGATCATCCGCAGTGGTTCCCCAACATTGATTTGGTATGAGGAATCTCTTATGCCAAACTCTGGAGCCGGGATAATTTCGCCTTGATCCGGTCTTAGGAGTTTAGATGGCCAAATCTAACGGCACGAACAGCATGACCGGTTTTGCCCGGGCGTCCGGACAGGATGAAAAACTCAGTTGGCACTGGGAAGCGAAAAGCGTCAACGGAAAAGGCCTCGACCTGCGGTGCCGGCTACCGCAAGGCATGGAAGGTTTGGAGCCTCAAGTGCGCAGCCGGGTGTCCGACCTGTTTTCGCGGGGCAATTTTAGTCTCCACCTTGCCACCCAGGATACCGGCAGCGACTCTCAGTTTCAGGTCAACCGGATGTTCCTGGATGAGCTGATCCAAACAACCCGAGACATTCAAAAAGCCAACAACGACATTGAGCCCATTCGTCTTGACTCCCTGCTCGCCGTAAAGGGTGTCATTGACGTCGTGCAGGACAATGAAGACGAGGCGAAGATCAACGCCCGGCAGAAAGCGATTTTAGCAGACCTGAATTCAGTGCTGACAGGGCTGGCGGAGGTCCGGGCGGAAGAGGGCGGCAAGATTAAAGACGTCCTTGCAGGACTACTGGACAAAATTGGCGAGCTCAGCCAACAGGCTGAACAAACCGCGGCAATGCAGCCGGATAAGATCAAGGCGAAGCTCGCCGATCAGGTTGCGGAATTGCTTGAGGCCCTGCCGGCTTTGCCGGAGGAACGCCTGGCGCAGGAAGCGGCGGTTCTGATGACCAAGGCCGACGTTCGGGAAGAGTTGGACCGTCTGAAAGCGCATCGGGAGGCGGCAGAGCAGCTCTTGACCGATGGCGGCGTCATTGGCCGACGTCTCGATTTTCTGTGCCAGGAACTCAACCGAGAGGCCAATACGCTATGCTCCAAAGCCGCCGAGATGGAGCTGTCGAACATTGGGCTGGATCTCAAGGCGACCATCGAACAATTGCGGGAACAGGTGCAGAATATTGAGTAGCAAGACCACATTCCCGTCTTTGGCCCGGCGCGGATTGATGCTGGTGCTGTCGTCGCCCTCCGGCGCAGGCAAGACCACGATTTCGCGGGCCCTGCTTGAGCGGGATCCCAACCTCTCAATGTCGATTTCCGTCACCACCCGGCCGCCAAGGCCCGGCGAGGTCGATGGCAAGGACTATATCTTCGTTGATGAGACACAATTCAACGAGATGGTGAAGAAGGGCGATCTTTTGGAACACGCCCATGTATTCGGCAACTATTACGGCACGCCTCGCGAGCCCGTGGAAAAGGCGCTTTCGGCCGGCAAAGACATTCTGTTCGATATCGACTGGCAGGGAACGCAGCAACTGACGGGAAACGAGTCGACCGGTAAGGATGTCGTCACTGTCTTTATCCTGCCGCCAGACACCCGGGAATTGGAGAAACGGCTGAAGACCAGAGCTCAGGATACAGATGATGTCGTTCGCCAGCGGATGGCCAAAGCCGCCGATGAAATGAGTCACTATCGAGAATACACCTACATCGTTGTCAACATTGACATTGAAGACAGTGTCGCCCAAGTGAGCTCAATCCTCGCTGCAGAGCGGCTTCACAAGGACCGCCAGATCGCGCTTCACGACTTTGTCCAAAACCTGAGTCCTAAAGACAGCTAGTCAATTTGCCGGGCAAGCGACTCGTAGTCGGCGATTGTGAGGGTTTCAGCGCGCCGGGTAGAGTCGATCGTGGCCGTTTCGAAATCTATATTCAAACCGCCCAGAGAAGTCCGCAACATCTTGCGCCGTTGATTGAACGCGGTGGCGACCAGTTTTTCCATCGACGTCCATGACGGCGCGAAGGGGTCGTCCTTTTTTGGCAACAGCGACACCACACTCGACATCACTTTCGGCGGAGGCGTGAAAGCGCGTTTGTCTAAATTAAACAGGTGTGTGACGTCGCACCGCCACTGAGTCATGACGGAGAGTCGCCCATAGGCCTTTGTAGACGGCTTCGCCGAAAGCCGGTCAGCTACTTCCTTTTGGAACATGAGCGTCATGCCCTCGATCAGGTTCGAACGTTGGAGCCATTTGATCAGAAGCGGCGAAGAGACGTTATAGGGGAGATTGGACACGATCACATAGGAGCCATTGCCAAGCTCAACGGGGTCAAAGTCCAGAGCGTCCTTTTCTACGAGTGTGAGCCGGCCGTTTGCTGCCTCCAATAGACTTTGCAGCGCCTCAATACACCGGCCGTCTTTCTCGACAGCCACCACCCGCTTGGCGCCGCAGCGAAGCAGGGATCGAGTGAGCCCTCCAGGGCCGGGCCCGACTTCAATGACAGTCTTGCCCGTCAGGTCACCTGCCGACCTGGCTATTCGATCGGTGAGATTGCTATCAAGGAGAAAATGCTGCCCCAGCTTTTTTCTGGCGGCTAATCCATATTCGGCGATGATCTCCCGGAGCGGGGGAAGGTCGTCGATCAGATCGGAAGGCATGGCCCGAGCCGGCTACTTTTGTGACTGACGGGCCAGAGCCATGTGCCCGGCGAGCCGCAACGATGCCACCAGACTTGTTTCGCTGGCCTTGCCCGTGCCTGCGATTTCCAGCGCGGTCCCGTGGTCCGGTGAAGTGCGAATAAAGGGCAATCCCAGCGTGACATTGACCGCGCTGTCAAAGTCCAGCGTTTTAATCGGGATCAGCGCCTGGTCATGGTACATGCACAAGGCAACGTCGTAGCGTTCCCGCGCTGCCGCATGGAACATGGTGTCCCCGGGCAGGGGGCCGGTCACGCCGTGCCCGGCACTTCTTAGCGCCTCAATTGCAGGCGCGATGATTTCGATTTCTTCCCGGCCCATATGGCCGCCTTCCCCGGCATGGGGGTTCAGTCCACTGACGGCAAGCCGGGGTTGGGGGATGCCAAAATCCTTTTTCAGGGACTCGATAGTCACCTCGGCTGTCTCGACGATCAGTTCCGTGGTTAATTCCTCAATGGCCTGTCGCAATCTCACATGGCGTGTAACAGTGACGACACGCAGCCGTTCAGAGACCAACATCATAATGGGTGTATATCCCGGCCCTGCGAGGTGGCCCAAATATTCCGTGTGTCCGGGAAACTCGAAACCGGTCTTGTAGAGATTTTCCTTGTGAATGGGGTTAGTGACGAGGGCGCCGCATCTTCCGTCCGCCACAAATTCAACGGCTAGATCAATTGAGCGCCGGACAGCGGGGCCATTTGCCGGATCAAGCTGCCCCACGTTTCCAACCACGGGTTCGTCAACTTGAAGAACCGGTACTCCTTTCAGATACGCTGCAGCCGTGTCCTCCGGCGAAGCGATTGGTTCGGGCTTTACACTCCAAACCAGTTGCTTGGCCAGCCGTGAAAGCCGGTCCACGTCATCGATGATAAAAAACGGGGCCAGTTCGTGGCGGTGGTAAAGCCAGGTTTTGAGCGCAATCTCACCCGAAATTCCCCCAGGGTCCCCCATGGTGAGAACCGTGGGCGGGAGAGATGCCGTCATCGGCGTATCTCCACCACCGCGACCCGCTTGAGGTCGCGCAACATTCTTCTGGACAGAAGGTCAGTGCGCTCCCGCGCCAGATTTTCAGCGATCCTATTTCGGACCGCGTCTTGGGTCTTTTCAGTATGACGTTTGCAGACCATGACGACCAGTATACCCGCCGGGGTCCGCTGGGGATCACTCAGCTGGTTTTCGGGCAACTTTTCTATGCTCTCCCGAATATTGCCGGCGATATCACCGAGTTTGATGTCTTCCACCGTCCCGATATTGGTTGACTTCAGCTTACTGCCGAGTTGATTGAGCGAAGCGCAATCTTTGGCGTTCTCCTTAAGCGATTTGATGTTTGCCAGCCTTGCCTGTTCTGTTTCTTCGGGATCGCCGGTATTTACCCGAAGGAACAGCTGAAGCAGATCTATACTCGCCTCCGACTGTTCCAATCCCCTTGCCACGCGTTTATTTCGTAAGAACAAAATATAATATCCGTCCGTACCTCTAACCGGTCTGGAGAGATCGCCCCGCTTCATCTGTTTAAGAACATTGGCCAGATCGGGATCAATTTGGTCAATTCGCAGCCAGCCCAGGCTGCCCCCGTTTGCGGCGGACGCGCTTTGGGAAAATGAGCGGGCTAAGGCCGGAAACCGGGCGCCGTTTTTCAATTGGTCAAAAAGTCTGTCCGCGACCTGTTTCACTTTCGATTCCGGCTTTGACCTGTCATAGGCCAAAAAAATTTCCGCAGCGAGATATTCAGGTTTTCCTTTGTTGGCGTTGATTAGATTGATGGCATCCTGAATTGTTTCCTCGTCAATATGGATGCGCCGCCTGGCCTCAAGCTGGACGATACTATTCCAAGCTAGGTCACTCTCAATCTGGCGCTCAAATGTTGAGGGATCAATTCGATTTGATTTCAGCAAATTGATCATGCCACCGGGCGGCAGCTTATTTCTCTGTTCAACGCTTCGTATAGCTCTTTGGAGATCCTTGCGCGGGACTCTGATTTTCTTCCGGGTGGCTTCTTGCAATTTCAGCTTTTCGTCAATCAAGGCGCCCAATACCTGCGGAGCAATGCGCTTATATAAATCGGGGGAAAGGCCTGATGAAAACAGCGTGAACCTGATCCGTGCATTCAGATCGTAGCCGGTGATAATTTCATTGTTTACGATCGCAGCAATTCCTTGGACCTGCTGAGTCACAGCAGCATTGGGGAAGCCAAACCACGTCACGACAACAAGGATAGCCGCGGCAATTGACCGGTTGAGGCTATGAAGTGGAATACTGAACAACATGGGCGTGATTATAGCACCAGACGTTGAAGACAAGCTAATGCCACTAGGAACCGGAGGCGCTGACGGCTGTTTGTACGTCGCCAAGAGTCTTAAAGGTCAACCTGAACAATATTGAATCACTGGATTTTAAATCCCGATCCTCAAAAAAGTCTCGTCTCAGGACAGTGCTAAATACAAAGCATTCGCAGTCGTAGGTAAAGCCTAGCGAAACAGTGCGTAGCTCTCCGCCGCCCTCCAAGTCGTAGACTCCGGAGAAACTGCTTTTCCAATTGCGGTTCAATTTAGCATTGATGGAACCAGAGATTTCCTCGCGGCCGCCAAATTCTGAATTTTCCTGTCTGTCAAAGAAGACGTAATTTGAGGACACCCGCAGCGCGGGCGGGCCGGCTGCGATCGACACTTCACTTCTACGCGGAGAGAAGTCGTCTTTATCAATACGGGTACGATAAGATAAATTCAAATGGCCCCCGGGACTGACCCTCAGCCTTCCGACGATATCAGAGAAGTTATCCTCCAGGCCGGTACCCTCGCCAAATGTATCATCAGATCTGATGCGGTAACTTTGACCAAAAAACACCGATGTTCCGCCACCTTTGTCTCCGAAGGCGGACCATTTGAGGCCGTAGGATGTTCGGGGCCCCCCTTCCACGCGATCCCATCCGGTGAAGCGGTTGGCGCTGAACAGATTGGTGTCATCAAATTCCAGGTCTTCGCTGTCTTCATTCGGGATACTATTGGGATTTACGCCATACGGGCTGAGGACAACAGACACGAGGGGTTCAAGCGTTTGGCTGATGGTCCCGTCGCGTCGGCGTAGCGGCAAACGCCAGTCCACCTTGGCCTGGGGATATATCCTGCCGGTTATCCCACTGTCATTTCCTTCTTCTCCCGGCACGTCGAAGTTGGTGACATGGTACATGTCGCCACGGAGTGAGAGATTTATATCGATAACCTCACCAAACGACCCGATATGGGGAATGTGCCAGCCCCCTTCAACCGAGAGACGGCGGGTGTCGTGGCCTTCCCGTCTTGTGAGTGCAACTGAACTCAGATTGAGGCTCGAGGTGGCGCCAAAACGGTTGGGTTGCCCGATATGGCTGAACTCGAACATCGGCAGGACAATGGGCGTATTTCCAGGATCGTCAGTTTCTCGAAGCCCCTGAAAATGATAGGAGTCGAGGAGCATATAGCTCCGGTTCTGAAATCCTTCCAGGTAGCCGCGAGAGATTAGGGTGTTGGGTGATGAAAAGCCGTATCTGCGTAGATAGGTGTCATCGCTGGCGAAATTAATATCGGCCCCACCGCGCCAGGCTTCACCCAAATCCTTGCGATAAGACGCGTCGACATGGCCGCGAAACTCGTTTTCGGAATCGTAGGTAATGCTGCCGGTAAAATCCGTGCCGCTGGTATTGGTTACAGCCCGGTATTCGCCCTCCATGATCAGCCGCTCTTTGCTGGTCAATGTCGGTTTCAACGTGATGTCCCGGTTGGGCGCCAGGTTTATGAAATAGGGGGTGGAGGCGACCGTTCCCAAAAACGAATTTCCGCCGAAGCTTGGCGCCAGAAACCCTGTTTCTCTTTTTACAGTCGGATCCGGGTGTGAAAAGTAGGGTGTGTAGGCGACCGGAAGGCCCATAATCTCGAGGAATGCGTCGGAATACTCAATCGTTTGGGCATCTTGATCATGAACAATCTTCTTGGCTTTTACCTGCCAAAGAGGCGTGTCTTGGGCTTGATTTGCACATGTTTCGCAGGGTGAATAGACCGCTTGCCGCATTTCTGTACGATTTCCTCCAGAACGGCGTGCTCCGGCCGCGGCGATCCTCGCATTATCCGAAAGCCGAATTCTTAGATCCTTGATAATGCCGTCTTTTAGGTCACCTGTCAGTTCCATGTATTCGGCAAATAGAACGTCTCCCGACGGTTCCAAAAGGCTAACGCCGCCTGTTGCCGTCACGATATTCTGGCGCTGATTGTAACTAATAGAATTGGCTAGGAGTATCCGCTCGCCTTGCGATATTTCGACGTTTCCACGGGCGGAAATAATGCCGAGTTCTTGATTATTGGTGACCTCGTCAGCGGAAAATAAGAAGGCGTCTCGCAAATTTGGATCGTCCGCAGCCCAAACGGCTCCGGACATGCAAATGCCGGCCAGTAAAGCCAAAAAAATATTCCAGACGCCTTTCATCGCGGCTAACCATCTTCGAGATGGAACACCATTGCAAGCCCCAATAAAGCGCTGATTCCAGAGGGAGTCCAGGCCGCGAGGACCACCGGAATGCTCTCCCTGAGGCCGAGTGCAAACACCACGTCAGAGAAGAAGAACAAGACGAATCCGGCCAGCACACCGCCGATCACCAGGAAACTGGTTGAATTTCTTTGCGACTGTTTCAAAGTGAAGGTCGCCGCTATCAGTACCATCGCGCACAAAAGAAGCGGTGCTGCCAGCAAAGAATGCCAATAGAGGCGATGCCGAAGCGCTGAAAACCCGGCTTGGTCCAGATTCCTTATAAATGCGGGTAAGGCCCAAAATGAGAGTGTTTCAGGTGGTGAGAAACTATCATTAATATTGTCGAGGGTAATATTCGTACTAATCCAATGTTCGGACTTAAATTCTGGCCGGTCGGCGTCGCGTTTGTGAATCCAGGCATCCTTTAAATGCCAGAAACCATCCTCCAATTTTGCACTTTTGGCGCTGATATGGCGGCGATACTTGTCTACGCCGTCGTACATGAACATTGTGACATCCCGCAAATCGATCTTGTTGCCTACGAGGGTGATATGGGGAGCATGAATGACGGACTGATTTTTATTGTTGGACTGGCGGAGCCACAGGCCGTTGCTGGACAGTGCCAATAGGCTTGTCTCGCCCTTAAAGTACGTTGCTTCCAACTGGTCGTGTTTGGTCAGGAATGCCGACGCCATAGGGTTAAGCATCATTATTTTGATCAGGCCAACCATAAAGGTAACCGCTAAGACGGGGAGTAAAAATTGCCAGGCGGATACGCCCGCCGCCCTGGCGACGACTAGTTCGCTGCTTCGCGTTAAACGCCAAAAAGCCACCATGCCACCGAATAAAACGGCAAATGGAAATGCCTGTTGGCCTAAAAAAGGGAGTTTCAACAGACTCATATGCATGACCAGGGTCACACCAATATTTTCATATCCAGAGGCGCGGCGGAGAAGCTCAATCGTGTCGAACAGAAATATCAGGCCGATCAGGATGGCAAATACAGCAAAAAAACTGAGCAAGAATATTCTGCAGACATAAGTAGAAAGGATTACCGACATGTTCATCTGGCAACTTCCGCGTAAACTGTCTCTGAACCTCTTCGACGCCGAAACAGACGGCTAACAGACATCGGAAACAATAGGATAAAGATGCAAAAGACTAGGGGTAATGCAGCGCTCAGGTAAAGGAGCGGCAGCAAAGTTAAATTTTTTGCAGTTATATTTCCCAATCCGAGGTTCATTATCATGAGAGCCACAAAGACACCGACGGCGACCAATATTCTGTTGAGATTTCCCCGCCGGGAAAAATCCCCCGCGAGAAGGCAAGCGACGGCCAACAAGGCGAAGGTTAGGACAGTCAGCGGTTGGATGATGCGCTGATGCCCCTCGACGACAAACTTGCCGAAGTCTTTTGGATTGCCGATGTCTTGAATTTTGAGGGTCAACAACTCATTGACCATGCGCTCCCGGCCCTCTCTAAATCGGATCGGCGGCTTTTTCAGGATTCCTGTGAGGTCCAAATCGTAGCGATCGAAAAATGCGACGGACGGTTTGCCGGGGTTTTCTTTGTCGATAATGATCGAGTTGCCTTTTAACAGAACGACTTTTGCGCCGTCTGTCGCTTCGAGTAGAGAGCCGCTTTCCGCATGGTAAGTTACCGGG
>JAYQGD010000039.1:0-10867 GCA_038140415.1 Rhodospirillaceae bacterium | reverse complement strand
GGCCGGATCGTTGATGTCGGTGTCCGGGCTGACCGCGACCACCATCTTGGTGTTGAGCCACGGCGCGCCCATGCATTGCATCAGCGCATCGTTGACGAAACCTTCCCGGGGGGCTTCCAGCTGGATGATGCAGGAGAGCGCCGCGCCCCAGGTCGGGAACTGCACGTCGTGCACCTTGATGCCGATCTCCGAGACTCGGTTGTAAAGCACCGCCTCGTGACAAAGCCGTGGCAGGGGTTGGTGGTCCGTATCCGGGCAGGTCTGATGATTGCGGTAGATCGGTCGGTCGGACCGCATGGTGATGGCGGTAATATTGATCTCCGGCAGGGAGGCCTGCTTGGGCAGATAGTACATGGACGGCCCGACGCCGATGCCGATATCGGTCTTGTCCACCAGATTGATGGTGCCTTCGACGACGATCTCCGCATGGGCGGGGACGGTCAGGTCGATGGTCTCGCAGGGCACCATCTCGATATCGATGTCCATGATGGTGCCGACCATCTCCATCTCGCCCCACAGGTCCATGTGCAGGCCGGAGAAATTGCCCATGATTTCATATGCCGGCGGGATGCCGAAGACGATGGCGATAGGCATCTCGGTCGCTCCCTGCTTGATGTATTTCTGCATGACCGCATGGGTGTGGGGTGTGACAAAGCTGACCAGACCTGTGCGCGGGCCGACGGCTTGCGTAGCCGCGTGGCAGGAATTGTAGAACCCGGTCTCCGGGTCTTTGACGATATTCATGGCGGTGACCAGGGGCACGGTCTCGTCCTCGGAATGGATGGGGATCGGCAATTTGAGCCAGTCCACGTCATCGCCGGTCCAGATCACTTCTTTCACCGGGCCGGTGTCGATATCCACCAGGCCCCGGGGCGGTTTGCGCAGGCGCTGGGCGAGGGTGGGCAGGTAGTCTTCCTCGGCGACGCCCAGGGCCCGGCATTGGGTCCAGCGGCGCTTGACCAGCATATCGCAAAGGCGGAAGCCGGGATGCTCCTTGATGTTTTCGAACAGGATCGGGCCTTCGCTTTGCGCCGACAGGGCGCCGATATCGTCGATGGAGACCGGCTTGTCGATTACCGTCAAGATATCCTTGTTGGTCTCCAGATATCCGCGAAGGTCCTTATCCAGCGTGTTTTTCGGGGCCATGGCCGCCTCCCGTGGTAATGGGCTGGTTGACTTAATTAACTAAGCAACTTAGCTAATTTACCAGAAAAGGAACGGACACGCGAGTCGTTTTCTATCCCGCGTATTGGAACGGCGCGAAAAGCCAATTAGACTGCGGTCATATCAAAGGAGGAACACACTATGGGCAAAGGCAAACCCCATCTGGAATTTCTGCTCCTCGACATGGACGAGGGCTGGGAAGAGCCCGAAGGCTATCCCGCCGGCATGCAGCAAAAAGTCCTGACCACCGATCTGGACGAGGACGGCAAGACCGGCAGCCGGTCCCGGTTCCTGCGCATCCTGCCGGGCGTCTATTCCACCGCGCCCTTTGTCCATGACCACTGGGAAGAGGTGTACTTGGTTGAAGGCGACCTGATTGTCGGCAATGACGAAAACGGCGAGGGCGGTGAACAGTTCCACGCACCGACCTATGCCTGCCGGCCGCCCGGCGTCTATCACGGGCCCTTTAAGTCAGAGAAGGGCTGCGTGATGTTCGAGCTGCATTATTACTACGACGCCGACGATTAGGGGCGGTTAAACCATGATCAAAACCGGCAAACAGCATCTGGAAGGCCTGAGAGACGGCCGGACCGTCTATATCGGCGATGAGAAGGTCGAGGATGTGACCACTCATCCGGCGTTCCGGGAGGCGGCGAAAACCGTCGCCGCGCTTTACGATTTGAAGCACGATCCGGACCTGCAGGACGCGCTGACGTTCGAGGAAGACGGCGAGCGCTATTCCATGTGGTTTCTCCAGGCCAAAAGCCGGGAAGATCTTCGCAAGCGGACAACCGCCCACAAGCTGATCGCCGATCAGACCTGCGGCATGATGGGCCGGTCCATGGATCACGTGGCGAGCTTTGTCACCGGCATGGCGACCAGCCCGTCAATCTTTGATACCGATGAATACCAGTTCGGTAAGAACATCGTTTCCTATTACGACTACATGAAAAAAGGCGATCTTTTCGCCACCTATGCCGTCTTGCCGCCGCAGGCTGCCCGAAATCCGGAATTCTATGAGAAGAACAATTTGCCGATCCCGACTCTGATGGTGGTCGACGAAGATGAAGAGGGTGTCACCATTTCCGGTATGAAGATGCTGGCCACCAGCGCCGTCTTCTGCGACGAGATTTGGATAGGTAACTTATTGCCCCTGGCGCCGGATCAGGTGAAGCAGGCGGTAACCTGCGGGATTCCCTGCAATATCCCCGGACTGACAATGTGGATGCGTCAGCCGATTTCTTTGAATGCGGACAATCAATTCGACTCGCCGCTGACCTGGAACATGGATGAAACCGACGTTTTGGTTATGTGCGACAACGTCAAGGTCCCGTGGGAAAAGGTGTTTGTCATGGACGACGCCATCCTCGCCCGCGAAATCTATATCCGGTCCCCCGGTCACTGCTACGGCAACCACCAAGCCAATGTCCGCTTCTGGTCAAAGATGGAATTGATCACCGGGCTCTGCAGCAAGGTGACCAAAGCCACGGGCGCGGATCAGGTGCCGGCCGTCAGAGAGACCCTGGGCCGAATGGCGGCGCTGGAAGCGACCCTCTCGGGCATGATCCACGGTCAGATCGAGGCGGCGGAAAGCTGGCCGGAGGGATACATGACCTTCAACCGGCGCATGATGTACGCGGCGCTCAATTGGTGCACGGAAAATCACTCCATGATCGTCGATATCCTGCGGGAGCTGTGCGGCGGCGGCGTGTTCCAGATGCCGGCGAGCATTTCCGTGATGCATGATGAAAATTTGCGGGAGGATTTCGAGGCCTATTTCCAGACGCCGCAAATGGGCGCCGCCGACCGGATGAAATTGTTCCGGCTCGCCTGGGACGTGGTGGGCTCCGAATTCGCCGGCCGCCAGCAGCAGTATGAGAAGTTCTACGCCGGGGCTTCATTCATCGTCCGCAACCATTCCTTCCGGGAAGCGCCATGGGAGCATTTCGACGGGGTGGTGGATCACGTGATGGGCCAGTACGACGTGCCCGAGAAAGCCTCCAAGAAAGCGGCGGAGTAAACCCTTGCCGATATTATCGTTTGAGCAGCTGCCGAAAGACGGCGACGCGCGCCGGGCGGAGATCACCATCGACAATCTGGTGATCGCCGGCTGGACCGGCCGCAACAAGGAGGCCATGGAGGCCCACATCAAGGAGCTGGAGGAAATCGGCGTCGCCCGGCCCAAAACCACGCCGATCTTTTATCGCGGCGCGGCGGACCTGCTGACCACGGACGGTGCTATCGAAGTGGTCGGCGATGACTCGTCCGGCGAGGTGGAATTTGTGCTGATCGCCCAGCAAGGGGGCATGTGGCTGGGGGTCGGTTCCGATCACACGGATCGCAAAGTGGAAACCCAGAACGTCAGCATCTCCAAACAAGCCTGCGCCAAGCCGGTGGGCTCGCAGCTCTGGGCCTATGAGGAGGTCATTGATCACTGGGATCAGCTCATGCTGCGATCCTGGGCGATGACCGGCGGGGACGCCAGCCTCTATCAGGAAGGCCCGGTGACCACCATGTTGGCGCCGGAGGAACTGATCGGCCGCTATAGCCAGCATATAGGCGGAGCCGCCGACGGTGATCTCGCCGACGGCACGCTGATGTATTGCGGCACCCTGGCCGTCATCGGCGGCGTCCGCCCCATGGACGCCTTCCGGATCGAGCTGGATGACCCGGTCCTGGGCCGCAAAATCACCCACGAATATGTGGTGACCTGCCTCCCCAACGAGGGGTAGATCCTTACAAAAAACTCTATCTGATTCCCTGTTTGAACCGGGGGACACGATCCATTAGGTTCCCGCCCGGCATATAGCGAGATTTACCGAAAAAAGGGAATCGAGATGAACGACTTTGTCTATTGGGAAATGCAGGATGAGATTGCCATCGTCACGGTGGACAGCCCGCCGGTCAACGCCATTCACGTCGGCGTCCGGGCCGGCCTGATCGAATGTTTCAACGCGGCCATCGCCGACGATAACGCCAAGGCGATCATCCTGATGTGCGCCGGTCGGACCTTTATGGCCGGCGGAGATTTGAAGGAGTTCGACGAGCCCATTGCCGATCCCGGCTATTACGAGGCCTTCGGCGTCATCGAAGACTCGCCCAAGCCGGTGATCGCCGCCATGCACGGCACGGCCTTGGGCGGTGGGCTGGAAGCCGCCATCTCGTGCCACTACCGCTGTGCGGACAAGCGCACGCGGGTCGGCCTGCCGGAAATTTCTCTCGGCATTATTCCGGGCGCCAGCGGCACCCAGCGCCTGCCGCGCCTGATAGGGGCCAAGAACGCGCTGATGTTTATCCTGAATATGGCGCCCATTGCGGCGGACGAGGCGCTCGGCATGGGCATTCTCGACCGTGTGATCGACGGTGATCTGAAAGACGGCGCGATCGAATATGCCCGGCAATTGCTGGCCGATGGCGCTGGCCCGCGCAAAACCTCCGATATGGAGGTGGACACCACGGGCTGGGATGATGACGGCCTGGCCGAGGCGCGCAAGCTGGCCAATCGCAAGGCGCGGAACCAGAACGCGCCTGAAATCCTGATCGAAAGCATCAACAACGCGGTCACCAAACCCTTCGCCGAAGGCATCGCCGAAGAAAAACGCATCGGCGACGCGGCATTGATCAGCGAGGAAGCCAAGGCGCTCCGCTATATCTTCTTTGCCGAGCGGGAAGTGGGCGACATCCCGAACCTGCCCGACGATACCGGCCGGCTGCCGTTCGACAGCATCGCCATTTTGGGCGCCGGCACCATGGGCGGCGGCATCGCCATGAACTTCGCCAATGTGGGCATCCCGGTGACCATCGTCGATATCTCCGACGAGGCGGTGGAGAAGGGGCTGAGCGTGGTCGAAAGCAACTACATGCGCTCGGTCAAAAGCGGCCGCATGACCGAAGAGGATGTGAAGCAGCGGATGAGTCTGATCTCCGGCGCGTCCGACTACAGCGCCATCGGCGATAAGGACGTGGTGATCGAGGCCGTGTTCGAGGAATTGGAGCTCAAGAAAAAAGTCTTCAAGCAGATCGACGATCTGGCCAAGCCGGGCGCGATCCTGGCCACCAACACCTCGACCCTGGATATCGACGCGATTGCCGCGGTGACCAGCCGGCCGGAAGCGGTCGTCGGTCTGCACTTCTTCAGCCCGGCCAACGTGATGAAGCTGCTGGAGATCGTCCGCGCCTCCAAGACCTCGACCGAGGTGCTGGCCACCTCCGTCGATATCGGCAAGAAAATTCGCAAAGTCGGCGTGGTCGCCGGCGTTTGCTTCGGCTTTATCGGCAACCGGATGATGGTCAACGGCTATCACCGGGAGGCGGATCAGATGCTGCTGGAAGGCGCCTCGGTCGAACAGATCGACCGGGTCATGTACGACTTCGGCTTCCCCATGGGCCCCTGGGCCATGCACGATATGGCCGGCGTCAGCGTGATGCAGAGCGTGCTCACCAACTCCGGCCTCAAGGCGGCCAACCCGGACCCGTACTACAATGTGCTGCTGCGGGTTGCCGACATGGGCCGCATGGGCCAGCGCAACGGCATGGGCTTTTATAAATACGAAGAGGGCAACCGCACGCCGATCCACGATCCGCTGATCGACGAGGTGATCGAGGAAGAGGCGCAGAAGCTCAATATGATCCGCTCCCCCATCTCCGACGAGGAAGTTCTCGAGCGCTGCCTGCTGGGCCTGATCAACGAAGGCGCCAAGATCCTGGAAGAGGGGATCGCCTACCGCACCGGCGATATCGACGTCATCTGGTGCTTCGGCTACGGCTTCCCGCGCATGCAGGGCGGGCCCATGTACTACGCCGACCGGATGGGCCTGAAGACGGTCCTGGAAAAGGTCCTGGCCTATCAGGAGCGCTACGGCGATTACTGGACGCCGGCGCCGCTGTTGGTGGAGCTGGCGGAAAGCGGGAAAACCTTTGCCGAGTGGAGCGCCGCTCAGTAACATTCCGCCTCGGATTTTAGGGAGGCGCGGATGGCCGATCACATTCATCTCGTTCTGGTGCCGGGCTTGCTCGGCACCGAAGTGCTGTACCAGCCGCAAGTCGAGGGCTTAAGCGATCTCGGCACGGTGGTGGTGACCCGCGCCCATCTTCGCCACGACACGGTTGAGGAAATGGCTCAGGCGATCCTCACCGAATCCCCGCCCAAGTTCGCCATCGCCGGCAGCTCCATGGGCGGCTATGTGGCGCTGCTGGTCAAGAAACTGGGCGGCGACCGGGTAACCCATTTAGGGCTTTTGGACACGACGGCCGCGGTCGAAGGTGAAGAGCGCCAGGCCCGCCGCCGCGCCATGCTGGACGCCACCGCCAACGGCGAGTTCGAGGCGGTGAAGGCGCAGATGCTGAAACTGTTCCTGCAGCCGGATAATCACAATAACCAGCGCTTGGTGAAGGCGGTCAACGACATGGCGGTTTCGGTCGGCCCGGATCGGTTCACCCGCCAGGTGACCGCCCTGTCGGCGGCCACGGACCTGACGGACTTCCTGCCGAAGGTCAATTGCCCGACCCTCGTTGTCTGCGGTGCGCAGGACGAACTTCTCCCGCCGGAGCTGTCCCGGGACATGATGAAGTTCCTGCCCAAGGCCAAGCTGGCGCTGATCGCCGAGGCCGCGCACCTGATCACCATAGAGCGTCCGGAAACGGTGAACGAGCTGATGCGCGAGTGGCTCACCGGCGCGCTGCCCATGGACGGCGGCACCATGGTGCTGGATTAGCGCTCAACCACCCCCAAAGGCGTGACAAAGGCGGTTTCGCGCCGTAAATTCCGCGCCGAAGTCAGTCGCAAAACAACAACAAGAAATCCCGCCCATGTCCGACAGTTCCAGCCATGATGCGCCCTCCGGCGCCCTGAAGGTCAAACCCGGCCAGGCCTATGCCCTGCTGGCGATCACGGTGTTCTTCTGGTCGGCCGGTGTGGTCATCGCCCGGGCCGTGCACCAAGAAATTCCGCCCCTGGGCCTGTCTTTCGGGCGCTGGCTGATCGCTGTGTTGGTGCTGCTGCCCTTCTGCTGGGGAACGATCTCCAAGAACATGGACATCGTGAAGGGGAACCTGGCCTATTTCGCCATGGAAGGGTTCCTGATGGTCGGCGGCGGGGTGCTGCTGTTCGTCGGGGTGAACTTCACCACGGCGACCAATTCGGGTCTGGTTAACGCCACCCAGCCGGTGCTGACCGCCGGCATCGCCTGGATCCTGTTCCGGGACCGGCTCAATAGAATTCAACTCGCGGGCGTGCTGTCTGCCCTGGTGGGCGTGTCGATCATGATTTCCCGCGCCGATCTCGCCGTCGTCCGGAGTCTTGATTTCAATATCGGCGACCTGATCACGGTGGTGGCGACGATCATGTACGCGTCATACGCGGTGAACCTGCGGCGCATGCCGGCGGGCCTGGGTGTGTTTCCGTCGCTGGCCGTGATCCTGGTGTTCGGCACCATCTTCCTGACGCCGGCCTGGCTGATCGAGCACTATTACTATCGCCCGACCCCGTTCACCTGGGAGCTGCTGGGCTGGTCCCTGGTGCTGGCGATCCTGATCTCCATCCTGTCCCTGGCGTTCTGGAATACGGGTAACCGGGTGGTCGGCCATAACAAGGCGGCCGTGTTCGTGAACCTGATGCCGATCTATTCCGCCGGTCTGGGCATTTGGCTGCTGGGCGAGCAGCTCTTTTCCTACCACATCGCCGGCGGCGTGCTGGTCTGCGCCGGCATCTTCATGGTGGTGCGCAAGGATAAGGCCGCGCCGATAGAGCACTAAGCGGGCGCTACGCGACCCGGTAGTCCTTAAACCTTTCCCGCAGCGTCATTTTCTGCAGCTTGCCGGTCGCCGTATGGGGCAGTTCGTCGACGAACTCCACCGCGTCGGGCACCCACCATTTGGCCACCTTGCCGTCGTATATCTTTAACAGCTCCGCCGGTTCGACGCTTTGGCCGTCCGCCAGGACGCAGACCAGCAAGGGCCGTTCGTCCCACTTGTCGGACGCCACGCCGATGACGGCGGCTTCTGCGATGGCCGGATGACCGACCGCGATGTTCTCCAGATCGATGGAGCTGATCCATTCCCCGCCCGACTTGATCACGTCCTTCGACCGGTCGACGATCTGCATGTAACCCTGTTCGTCGATGGTGGAGACGTCGCCGGTGCGGAGCCAGCCCTCGGCGTCGAACATGTCCGCCGACATATCATCGTCGTTGAAATAGCCCGAGGTCACACTGGGTCCGCGCACGCAGAGTTCGCCGAAGGCGACGCCGTCATGGGGCAGCGCCTGGCCGTCATCGCCGATGATCTTCATGTCCACGTTATAGGGCGGGCGGCCCTGTTTGACCTTGAAGTCCATTTTTTCGCCGTCGGGCAGGCCGCTCATATGTTCCTTCAGATGGGCGACGGAGCCCAAGGGCCCCATCTCCGTCATGCCCCAGGCGTGCAGGCAGGCGACGTCATAGTCGTTCTCGAACGTCTCGATCATGGATTGAGGCAGGGCGGACCCGCCGACGAAGGTCCGGTTCAGGTACGGCAGCGCTTTGCCTTCCGCCTGCACATATTGCAGCAGCATCAGCCACACGGTGGGTACGCCGGCGCTGATGGTGACTTTCTCCGCGTCCATCAGCTCCCACAAGCTGGGTCCGTCCATGCCCGCGCCGGGGAACACCACCTTGGCCCCCGACATGGCGGCGGCGTAAGGGATGCCCCAGGCATTGACGTGGAACATGGGCACGACCGGCATGATGGCGTCCTGGGCCGACAGGGCAAACACGTCGGCCGAGCAGGTGCCGTAAGCGTGCAACACGGTGGACCGGTTGGAATAGAGAACGCCCTTCGGATTGCCCGTGGTGCCGGAGGAATAACAAAGGGAAGAGGCCTGCCGCTCATCGATCGCCGGCCAGTCGAAATCCTCGGCCGCGGCATCCATCAGCTCTTCATAGCACAGCAGCCCGTCCAGGCTGGTCTCCGGCATGTGATCCTTGTCGGTCATGATGACCACGGCGCTGACGTTGTTCAGTGCATCGCCCAAGGCTTCCAGCACCGGCACGAACGTCAGGTCGCAGAACACCACCTTGTCCTCCGCATGGCCCAGGATATAGGCGATCTGATCGGTGAACAGGCGGGGGTTGATCGTGTGGCAGACCGCGCCCATGCCGGAGACGGCGAAATACAGTTCAAAATGCCGGTAGCCGTTCCAGGCCAGGGTCGCCACCCGGTCGCCGTCGCCGACGCCGAGGCCTTTCAGCACATTGGCGAGCCGGTGCATGCGTGCATGCACGTCCGCATAAGTATAGCGGTTGATCGGGCCTTCCACCGTGCGGGACACGATCTCCGTATCTCCGTGGAACTTGGCCGCATAGTCGATGAGAGATTTGACCGTCAGTTGACGGTCCATCATCAGGCCCAGCATGGGCGCTCCCCTGTTTGCATTTATTTTGCGCTATTTTCGCGCCAAATCCCCACCCGGTGCAAGCGTTGCCGGGGAACGGGCAGGGGCTTAGTATCCGAACGAACTTGGGAGCGAACGTCTGTGACATTGGAGCTTTATAACTTTCCGGCCTCTACGTGTTCCTTGAAGGTCAGGATTTGCCTGGCCGAAAAGGGCCTCGATTGGGTGGATCATCCGTTCAAGCCCGGCGAGAACAAGCACCTCACGCCGGAATATCTGGAGATGAATCCCAACGGCGTGGTGCCGACATTGGTTCATGACGGCACGCCGGTGGTGGATTCCTCGGTGATCCTGGAATATCTGGACGAGGTGTTTCCCGACACCAAGCTGACCCCCGACGCGCCGCTGGACCGGGCCCGGATGCGCACCTGGCTCAGATATCTGGAGGAGGTGCCGACGCCGGCGGTGCGCTATCCGACGTTCCAGAAAATCCTGATCCGCAACTATAAAGACCTGGATGACGAGGCCTTCGCCCACGAGGCGGAGATACGGCCCCTCAAGACGGACTTCTACAAGCGCATGGGGCAGACGGGGTTTTCGCAGGCCGAGATCGACAAGGCGCTGGGCGACATCCGCCAAACGGTGGAGCGGATGAACGCGGCACTGGCGGAGACCGGCGGGCCTTGGTTGCTGGGCGCACAGTACACGCTCGCGGATATTTGCGTCGCACCCCTGATCGACCGGATGGAAGACCTGGGCCACCATGATCTGTGGGAGAATGATCTGCCCCACGTAACCGATTGGTTCGCCGCCATGAAGGCGCGCCCGGCCTATTCAGTCGCCTATTATCCCGGCGCGCGGTACTCGGAAATTTATCCGGAGCTGGGCCTGGGACGAAAGGGGTAAGAAATGCGCTATCTGTTGTTCAGAAAAGACCGGCCGAGGATGGCTGCGACGCGGGCGGAATTGCAGCCGGCGCACGCGGCCTATCAGGAACCGTTCCTGCCGCTGATTGTCTATGGCGGCGGGCTGGTGGGAGACGCGATCGGCACGTCCGGCATGGTCGATATCCGGGACGTGACCGGCAACATTCTTGTGTTCGAAGCGGACCGGGCCACGGTCGAGGGTTTCCACCAGAACGATCCCTACACCAAGGCCGATCTGTTTGAGATTGCCTATATCGAGGCTGTCTGGCAGCGGGTGCCGGAGCCAGATTAGCGGCGAGGCGGATTTCGCGCGGCAAGCCGACATTGAATTCAATTCCTGAATTAGTCCGTTGGTAGCCGAGGCTGTTGAAGAAGTCGGTTGTTGTTTCGTTTACGAGGTTGTGATTCT
>JAYQGD010000038.1:0-10927 GCA_038140415.1 Rhodospirillaceae bacterium | reverse complement strand
GGCGCCGTCCCCACTTTGTCCAAGATACTGCGGCGCGAAGACTTTGACGTCGGCAGGCACGTTCTCGAACCAGTGGATTTCGGCGTCGATCTTGGCGTTGTCGGTGCTGGTCTTTTCGACGGCGCGGCGGGAGAAGCGGACATCGTTGAACGCCCGGCCATTGGTGAGTTGGGCCTTGGACTGGAAATAGGTGTCCAGATGCCCGAAATCGAGCCACTCGCCGGCATCGACCTCGGACAGAGGGGTTGCCGCACTATAAGCGTTCAACGAGTCGATGAAATTGATGTCCGAGGCGGCGAGGGCGGATTTGTAGGAGCCTGCGTCGGAGAAGGCAAAGAATCCTGACAGCACTTGGCGCTCACCGGCCGCCGGGGCGCCGCCTTCGGGCAGGCCATCGAAAAACGTGAGTGCGCCATCCGCGCCGGTGCGGGACTCCGCCCAGGACGTGTATTCGCTCGTCCGCCCGGCGGAGACGCAGTCCAGTTGGTCGTAGGGAAAGCCGGTCAACAACGTGTCGCCGTGCAGGATGCGCAGCGGGCCATCGGTGACCTTTGCGCTCTCCAGCACGTGGGCGACGGATTGGCCGAGGCTCAGCCCGCCCGGCACGGACACCACCTCAAATCCCAGCACGGCGAGGATTCGTTGATCTTCCTCAGGGATGTCGAAATCCGCCGGCAAGGACAAAATCCGCCGTGCCTCAACGCCGCTGATATGTCCGGCCTGCACTTGAAACAGGCGCCGGGCGCCCGCCGGCAAAAATGCCGGGGGCAGTTTGCCGAAGATCGACGTGAACTCGGGCCCGCAATAGGCGCCCGACGTGATGAGGATTGTTCCGCTCAAGGGTCCTGCCAAATCCGCTGTCTGTTCTCCGGTGATAGCAGAATTTCCTTAAAAAATGCAGAACTAGAGTTGATCGGGGTAGCGCTCCCGAAGTGCTGTCTGCAATTGATCCGGCAGCCGGTCGAACAACGCGCGGACGCATTTCCAGGTGGCGTCCGGGATCGGGTGGTCGTCATCTTTTTCCCAGGTCACCCGTGTGGCGAAGTAGGCCCAGGTCTTGGCGAGCTCCACTGCGCCGTCTTCGTTGTCGCGGGCCAGTTCGGCGGAAATGCCGAAGGGCACAAGTTCAGAGATCACCGGCGGGTAGAGATTGACCGCCGAGTCCAGGGCCGCAGACACCGCTCCCCAATCGCCACCGCCGCTTTCAGCCACGGCGTAGAGCGTCTTGCAGCGAAGTTTGGCGGCGGGCCAATGGTCCGGGAAATCAGTGAGCGCTGCCTCCAGGAAGCCGGCCCCGCCCGTCAGGTCCCCATCCTGGAGGGCGTTCAGCGCCAGATACGTCTTGGCGGTGGCGGCGATGATCGCCCGGCCGGCCAGCGTCTCTTTGCGTCCCGCCGACAAATCTCTGGCATTGGCCATGAAATAATCTTCGTAGGGCATCATTTCATTGGTCCCTTTGAACAGGAGCAGCCAGACATTTTCGTGGCGGGGATCGAACAAGCCGGTGGCGCTGTTATCGATGGCCTGCTGCAACAGAGTCGCAGCCTGTTCCCGCTCGCCAAGCGCCCAGAGTATCCGGCCCATATTGAACGGTAGGGTTAATGAGTTGGGGCGGCGTGCACTCGCTTCGTCATAGATTGATTGCGCCGCCGCGATCAGGGTTTGGTCCGACGGACGTTCGATGATCCGAGATAGCGCCTCGAACAGGCGGGCACAGTCCCGGCTGTGGGCGCTCGTATCCGATGCCGTGGGGGCTTGCCGGTTTTCTATCCCGCTCCGCCGGCGCAGGGCCTCGAACACACAAAATTTGAAAAACGCGACGGCGCGGTCCGGCATTTGGCCGATATAGGCCTGTATCTCGCTTGTGATACCGGGCCAGACCTCCGTAATTCCCGGCCAATTGTCGTCCCAGGTTGATAAGGCCTGGAGGATGTCGGCTTCCAGGGTTTCCTCCGGCAAGGTTTTGACTGCTTGATCGGCTTTAGTCAGCAGGGCGCTGACGAAGTCGTTTTCGGGGACCAGCGGCCGGGCGCCAAAGCTCAAACCGTCGGCTACACGGTCCGTCAGGCCGCCCATGCAGCGGGCGTTGCAAACCGGCCAGAACTTGGTCTGCCTGACTTTTTCCAGATAGGCGTCTTTCTTCAAAAAGCCTTGGTGAATTTGAATATTGATGTCCGGGTCATCCAGGACCGCCAGCCGAAACAGATACTGCGCCTTCTCCCGCATAATCGGGGTGAACGACAGGCCGGTGTGCAGAATATCCAAATTTTTTGCCGAGGGCGCCGAGGAAAACTCGCGGGACATGAATGGGCTGACAAAGGCGGGAAAAGCCGTCACCGGCGCTGGAAATATACGATCAAGTAGAGAGTGTTCGGTGGCGGAGTTCACGACGATGAGGTCTACGCGGCTGAGGTCGTCGAACTGGTGATGGAGTTGAAAGTCCGTGTCGTAGGTCAATAAAATCACCGGTGCGTGGAGATCAAACACCCCGTCCGGCAGCCGCGGGCCATAGACATCCAGCACAATGACGGCGTCAATTTCGGCGTCATCGGGGAGAACGGCGGCGAGCGGCGGCGCGTGTTCATCGCGCTGGGTGCAAACCGTATGAAGGGTCAGTCCGTCCGGCGCCGGATCGGGCACCGTCATTTCCGTATGCGTACCGCAAACAACGAGCAGTCGGAGGATTCCTTTGCCGAGGACGGATTCAAGGTAATCGAAATCGCCCCCCGTCAGACAAGCCGCTGCCGCCTTATTGTTGCCGCCCACCCATTGGGCCAACGCCCGGAACGGCGCTGTTTCGGGAGAGGGGGCGTCCAGGTCATCAAGGGCCGCCATGCCGCCCACGAAATCTCCGCACATCAGCCGGGCGAGGGCGGCGGTTTCATGGTCGCCGCTTTCCTCCGCCTTCAACAGCGCCACATAGTAGTTGCCGGCCTCGAACGCCGCCTCGGCCGACGAGTAGTGCGCGCAAATCTCAAACAGGTCCGGAGAGCGGAGGTAATTGGGCCGGAAGCGGGGTGCGGTCGTCGCCATCATCCGTCAAATTTAATGTCGGCTTCCATGGCCAGATTGCCATTGGCGTCGGCTGCCCAGAGTGCGGCGCCGTCTTCTTCGGGTACGCCGGCGAGGGTGAACGGTTCGGTATCGTACAGCGGCGACATGGCCTTGATCCGGAACCAGGAGACGCTTTTGTCCGGTTGTTCCCGCCGCGCCAGATCCAGCAGCAAGGTCGCCGTCAACGGCCCGTGCACCAGCAATCCCGGATAGCCCTCCACTGTCGTCGTGTAGTCCCGGTCATAGTGGATGCGATGGCCGTTAAAGGTCAGCGCGGAATAGCGAAACAGCAGCACCGGGTCGGGGGTGATGGTACGGCTCCAGACCCCGTCCTCACGCGCTTTGACCGGCTCGCGGGGCGGCTCGAACTTCTTCGGATCATCCCGATAGACGGCGGTCAGGACGTCATCCAGATCAGCACCCCGGTCGCCGGTGATCGCATTCCGGATTTTGAGAAAGACGAGGGTGCCGCTTCTGCCTTCCTTCACCGTGATGTCGTCGATGGTGGCGGTTCGCCGAATGTTTTCACCGACCTGGATGGGCGCGCGCGCAGTCACCTCATTGCCGGCCCACATGCGCCGGGGCAGGGGGATCGGCGGCAGAAACCCGCCCTCACTTTCACTCGTGCCGGGATGGCCGTCCCGGCCAAGCTGCCCATGACGGACCGCTGGGGCAAAGTACATCCAATGCCAGGCGGCGGGCAAAAGGTCGCTGTCCTTGGCCGGTGTATCGTCCCGGTCCAGGGTCGCGGCCATGGCGTCCAGTTGCCGCGCCAGCACCGTGTCTTGCGCTTCTTCGGTGCGCCCGATCCAGTCCTGGAGCTGGTCGAAACCGGCCATGGTTAGTACGACCGGGGCAGGCCGAGGACATGCTCGGCAATGTACGAGAGGATCAGGTTGGTGGAGATGGGCGCCACTTGATAGAGCCGGGTCTCCCGGAACTTGCGTTCAACATCATATTCTTCGGCGAAGCCGTAGCCGCCATGGGTCTGCAGGCACATTTCGGCGGCCTGCCAGGACGCTTCGGAGGCTAGCATCTTAGCCATATTGGCTTCCGCGCCGCACGGCTCCCCTGCATCAAACAACGCGGCGGCTTTTTTGGACATGAGATCCGCCGCTTCGCTGGCCGCATAGGCGCGGGCGATGGGGAATTGGATGCCCTGGTTTTCGCCGATGCTGCGGCCGAACACGTTCCGGTCCTTGGCATAAGAGGACGCCTTGTCGATGAACCAGCGGGCGTCGCCCACGCATTCGGCGGAGATCAGAATCCGTTCCGCGTTCATGCCGTCCAGGATATAGCGAAAGCCCTTGCCTTCCTCGCCGATCAAACTATCCGCCGGGATGCGGAGATCGTCGAAGAACACTTCGGTTGTTGCGTGGTTGATCATGGTCGGGATCGGCCGGATGGTCAGGCCCTGATCTTTGGCCGCGCGCATGTCCACCAGAAAAACCGACATGCCCTCGTGGCGCTTTTGCTGGTCTTCCCGGGGCGACGTGCGGGCGAGAAGCAGCATCAAATCCGAATGCTCTGCCCGCGACGTCCAGACCTTCTGGCCGTTCACCACATAGCTGTCGCCGACCTTGACCGCCATGGTGCGGATGCGGGTCGCGTCGGTGCCGCTGGTGGGCTCGGTGACCCCAAACGCCTGGAGACGCAATTCACCACTTGCGATCTTGGGCAGGTATTCGGCTTTTTGCGCCTCGCTGCCATGCCGCAGCACGGTGCCCATGGTGTACATCTGGGCATGACAGGCGGCCGCGTTGCCGCCGCTCTTGTGAATCTCTTCCAGGATGGCGCAGGCGGCAGAGATGCCGAGCCCGCTGCCGCCGTATTCTTCAGGAATGAGAACGCCCAAGAATCCCGTCTCGGTCATTTTCCGGACGAACTCGGCCGGGTAGGCGCGCTCGGCATCCAGCTTGCGCCAATACTCGCCCGGAAATGCCGCGCACAAAGCGCGCACCGAATCCCGAATGTCCTGAAAATCGTCGCTCATCAACGCCCGGCCTCCGTGCCGCGTCCGTATTGTTCTTTCGCACCCCGGATATACAATAATTCCCTCAGTTCCAGCAAACGGCCTCCGTCCCGCCCCATGATAGAAACTTCTCCCTCGCGGCTTAGCCGCGCCAACGCCGTCCTCGAGTCCTGGGGACCCTGGCCCTATCTGGCGCTGACCCTGTCCATGCTGTTTTTCGCCAGCAATCACATTTTGGGCCGGCTGGTGCCGGGCGAAGTGCCGCCCATCGGTCTGTCCCTCTGGCGCTGGGTAGTGGCGACCTTGGTGATCCTGCCGCTCTCCTGGCGGGAGATTGCCCGCTCCTACAAGGTGATCCTCAGCCACTGGAAGTATTTCGTCGTGATGACGTTCTTTTTGGTGGTCCTCGGCAATACGACCATTTACATCGCGCTTCATTACACCACGGCGATCAACGGCGGCATGGTGGCCATGGTGCAGCCGGTGGTGACCATGTGCATTGCCTGGATATTATTCCGGGAACTGGTCACCCGGTGGCAGGTTGTCGGCGCGTTCATCGCCGCCGCCGGCGTCATGACGATCCTGACCCGCGGTGATCTGGCGGTTTTAGCGGGCGTCCGGTTCAACATCGGTGATCTTTGGATGATGTCGTCGGTCTTCGGGTTTTCGTTCTACGCGGTCCTATTGCGCAAAGCGCCGACGGATATTTCGCCGCTGGCTTTTCTCAACGTCACTCAGTTTCTCGGGATTGTTATCCTGATCCCGTTCTATTGGTGGGAGACGGTGAACATCCTGCCCATGTCGCTGAACACCACCACGGTGATTTCCGTGCTGTGGGCGGGGATCATTGTCGCCGTCGGTGCGCTGGGCCTGTGGAACATCGGCAACCGGCTTATCGGGGCCAGCAAGGCCAGCGCCTTTATCTATGTGCGGGTGCTGATGATCACGGGTCTCGCCATGCTGTTTTTGGATGAGACTTTGGAACTGTATCATTTCCCGGCCTTCGTGCTTATCATTGGCGGGGTGTACTTGGTCTCGGCGGCCAAGCGAAAGAAACAAGGAGCCTGAGCATATGCCTATCGATCGCGCCTCGGCGGCGCTCAACGATTATCTGGTGTTGGACCTGACCCGGGCCCGGGCCGGGCCCACGGCGGCGCGCCAGCTTGCCGACTTCGGCGCGGACGTGATCAAGATCGAGACGCCGGGCGATCCGATGTACGGCGATCTGGGCACGCGGCATGGACCCGACTTTCAGAACCTGCACCGCAACAAGCGCAGCCTGACCCTCAATCTGAAGGAAGAGGACGGCAAGGCGATCTTCTTCAAGCTGGCGGAAAAAGCCGACGTGATTGTCGAGAACTACCGCCCGGAAGTGAAGTTCCGGCTCGGCATCGACTATGAAGAGGTCAAGAAAATCAACAAAGGCATCGTCTATGCCAGCATCTCCGGCTTTGGCCAGGATGGGCCCTACGCCTATCGCGCGGGTCTGGATCAGATCGCCCAGGGCATGGGCGGTCATATGTCGGTTACCGGTCAGCCGGGCACGGGCCCGTGGCGGTCCGGCGCGGCAATCTCGGACATGATGGCCGGGGTTTTGACCGCAACCGGCATCCTGGGTGCGTTGTTGGAGCGGGAGAAATCCGGTGAAGGTCAATGGCTGAATACATCGCTCCTCGAAGCGCAAATTTTCATGCTCGATTTCCAGGCAGCCCGCTGGCTTGTGGATCAGGATGTGCCGCCCCAGGTCGGCAACAACCACCCGACCAATGTGCCCATGGGCACCTTCAAGTCGGCGGACGGCTATGTGAACATCGCGCCCATGGCGACCCACTGGCCGCGCGTCTGCAAGGTCCTGGGCAAGGAAGAGCTGGAAAAAGACGACAGGTTCGTCGACAACGCCGCCCGTTTTAAAAACCGGGACGAGTTGGACGCGATCATCGCCGGGGTCTTGGGGACCGAGACCACCGACCATTGGGTGGACGCCTTCAACGACATGGGCGTGCCGTGCGGACCGATCAACAAGATGGATCAGGTGTTCGCAGACCCGCAGGTCAAGCATCTGGGCGTGGCGCAGAAGGTGGCCACCCAGGCGCGGGGCGAGATCGAAATCATCGGCCAGCCCGTGCATTTCAGCCGGACGCCGTCCAAGGTCGCCGCGCCGAGCCCGGAACTGGGCCAGCACGCCGATGAAATCCTGGCCGATCTCGGCTACGATCAGGCGGCCATTGATGATCTGCGGACCCGCGGCGTGATTTGAGGGCCGTGTGGACCCGGTCAGCTTTCCCAACCTGAACGTCGTCTGGGAGCTTCCCGACAATTGGTGTGAGTGGGACCATCTGGAACAGGTGCTGCTGCACGCGGACCGGTTCCTGACCGGGCTTGGCCTGGCCGAGCGGTTCATCTTTGTGGTGACGTCCGTCGGCGACACGCTGCCGATCAGCCATGCGGAGCGGGTCGTGGTGCTGCAGACCAGTGACGAGGGTCATGAAATTCCGGCCTACACCAATGATGCCTTCATGGTGTTCAAGAACTACCGGCCGTTTGATCCCATGCCGGACAACCTTCGGGTCATTCCGCTGGGGTGCAACAAGGATGTGCCGGTGATCGCCGCCAAACCGATGAATGACCGCTCGCTGGATCTGTTTTTCATCGGCCGGCAGGAGTTCCGTGAACCGTTCTTCACCGCGATGAACGCTTGGCTTGAGGACCGAAATGATCTGACCGCGGAGATTGAGCAGGCCCCCGCCTTCCGCGAAGGCTTGGCGCCGGATGTCTATGCGGCGAGGCTGGCGGACACCAAGATCGCTTTGTCGCCCAGGGGCGTCAGCCACGAGACCTTCCGCACGTATGAGGCCATGCGCGCCGGCTGCGCGGTAATAGCCGAGCGGCAATTGCCGGCCTGGTTCACCGAGGGCTGGCCGGTGATCGAAGTGGATGATTGGAATGAGGCCGGCCCCATCATTGAGGGTTTGCTGGCCGATCCGAGGCGGCTGGAAGAATTGGGGCGCGCCTGCCAGGCCTGGTGGTTGGAGAAATGCAGTGAGGAGGCCGTCGCCCATTACATCGTGCGGGAATTATCGTTGCGCCTCATGGGCAAGGGGTAGGTCATGGCGGACCGGATCGAACATGTGCCGACGACGCTGTTCACCGGGTTCTTCGGCACCGGCAAGACCACGGCGATCATCTCCATGCTGGCGCGCAAGCCGGCCGGTGAAAAGTGGGCGATCCTGATCAATGAATTCGGTGAAGTCGCCGTGGACCAGGCCGCCGTCCCGGCGGAGGATGAGACCGTCGCCATCAAGGAAATCCCCGGCGGATGTCTCTGTTGCATGATGAATGTGCCGTTGAAGGTGGCCGTGGTGGATATCCTGCGCCGCGCCCGGCCGGACCGGCTGATCATCGAGCCCACGGGTATCGGCCATCCGGCGGGCATCCTGGACCAATTGCGGGACGAGGAACTGGCTGAGGCGGTGTCTTTGCGCTCCGTCATATGTCTGGTCGATCCGCGCCATGTGGACGATCCGCGTCTGGAAGCGGCCCAGGTCTACCAAGATCAAATTCATCTGGCGGACGTGCTGGTGGCCGCCAAGGCGGATTTGGCGAGTGCTGACGAGCTTGCCAAGTTCCACGACTGGGCCGGGTCTCTGTTTCCACCGAAGCTCTTGGTGACCGAGTCCCGGCACGGGGATTTGGATCTGGCGCTGTTGGATCTGAACCCGGCGGAGACCCGCGCACCGTTGTTCCCGAATGCTCATGATCACGATCATTCGACTTCAGCGCTGGAGGCAAATGTCGCGCCGGAACCAGGCGCGCCGGTGCGGCTGGAGAACTCGGGTGCAGGCTATCAGGGCTGCGGCTGGATTTTCTCGGACGCGGAGGTTTTCGACCGGGACGCGCTGTTGGACCTGCTGGGCCCGCCGGGCTTAACCGGTCTCCCGAAGGACGCCGCCGTCGAGCGGCTCAAGGGTGTGTTCCACACCAATGACGGCTGGCTGCTGGCCGACCGGGTGGGCAACGAGATTACGGTGAAGGAGATCGCCTACCGCCGCGACAGCCGCCTGGAAGTGATCGTCGCGGAAACGGTCGACGCTGATTGGGACGCGCTGAAGGCGGCGCTCAATGCCGCCCGGCAAACTTAGTAAAACGCGCCTACTGGACGTTAACGATGACCAACAGGATGACAGCGGCGAGAATGGCCGAGGCCGGCACGGTGATAATCCAGGCCGCGGCAATGTTCATGAGATGCCGCCGCCGCACGAGCTTGCGTTTCCGCATTTTGATCAACCGTTTCTGAACTTCGCCCTCGCTCGAGGCGATGTCAGGCCCGCCGGCGCCGGTCGCCGGGATATGGGCCAAGCGGTTTGAGACGAACTCGCGCAAGAAGCCGACCCCGAACACCGCGCCGACGGCGATGTGGGTGGAGCTTACCGGCAGGCCCAGGGTCGAGGCGATAATCACGGTGATGGAGGCGGAGAGCGCGACGCAGAAGGCGCGCACCCGATCAAGCTTGGTGATCTTCTCGCCGACGATCTCGATAATCTTCGGGCCGAACAGCAGGAGCCCGATGGAGATTCCGACGGCGCCGATGGCCAGCACCCAGAGCGGCAGCGCGACCTTGGCAGACACAGCTCCGCCGGAAACCACGCTTACGATCGCGGCCAGCGGTCCGACCGCATTGGCGACGTCGTTGGAGCCGTGGGCAAAGGACAGCAGGGCTGCCGCGCAGATCAGGGGGATGGTGAACAACTGGCCGACGGATTTGCGCCGGTTCTCCATGCCGGTGGCGGCTTTGGCCACGCGGACAAAGACCAGGCCATAAGTTATCACGAAGGCGGCGACGCCGATGATGACGATCATTGTGGTGTCGGGTTTCCAGATGCGCTTGAACCCTTTCATCACCAGATAGACGGAGAAGGCGCACGCCATAATGGCGACCAGGATCGGCACCCAACGTCTGGCCGCCGCAATCTTGTCATCCTGGTACAGGACGAAAAATTTGACGAACGCCAGGAAGCCCGCCGCGATCAGCCCGCCCAGCACCGGCGAGATCACCCAACTGGCGGCAATCGCCGCCATCACCGGCCAATTCACCGTGGCGAACCCGGCGGCTGCGATACCGGCGCCCATCACACCGCCGACGATGGAGTGAGTGGTGGAAACGGGCGCGCCCAGATACGTGGCCAGATTGACCCAGAGGGCGGCGGCGAGCAGGGCCGACAACATCGCCCAGACAAACAGCGCCGGATCGCTAAATGATTCCGGCGAGATAATGCTTTTGGAGATTGTCGTGACCACATCGCCGCCGGCGATCAAGGCCCCCAGGGCCTCGAAGATGGCGGCGATAAACAGCGCGCCGACAATGGTCAACGCTTTGGAGCCAACGGCCGGGCCGACATTGTTGGCGACGTCGTTGGCGCCGATATTCATCGCCATGTACCCGCCGACAATTGCCGCGATGGTCAGGATTGCGGTATGCCCCTCGGTGCCGGTTTGGAAATAGGTAAAAATCCAAACGCCGACCAGGAAGAGAAGCCCGAACCCCAGGTTCAGGTTTCGCTGGCCGATCCGGTTCGTCGCCTTTTCAAGCTGGACGATCCGTTTGAGGTCTTTGTCGACTGTTGTCTTGGATTTTTCCGCTGCCACGGTTTTCCCCTCTGCCGGTTGTCGGTGGTCCGGGTTTTGGACCCTGTCTGGTGTAATCGTTTGCCGCGGATTAAGAGCGCCTAAGTGAAACGCCACTGAGAAACGTTTGATTTCCGCCCTTTTATTACAAATAAATGGAGGTCATCAAATTCCCCGATGACATGCTGTGGCAGCCGCTGTTTTTTAACCGGGAAATCCGTCAATAATATAATGAATTCAAGAGACTAGTTATCCGCTAAGCCCATGATCCCTTTATCC
>JAYQGD010000037.1:6671-10995 GCA_038140415.1 Rhodospirillaceae bacterium | reverse complement strand
CACCGCTTCCCGGTGCCGCCGGTCCAGGCGCTGACTCGCTGGGCGGAGGACCGGCTGCAAAGCGCCGGCGGGGCCGGCACGGCCAAGTTCTCCATCCTCAAAGCGGATGTGGTCGAAACCAAATTAAAGACCGATGAGAATCTGACCGGACTGTTCAAGAAAGAGATTTCAGAGAAGTACGACGCCACCGCCGAAGCGAGCCTGGAGGTCTTCGATGCGTCCGGCGTCCGCCGCGCCGTTGTCATCGCCGGGTCGGACTGGACCCGGACCATCCGGGAGGATGCAACGTTGGCCGAACGCAAACAAATCTGGTTCGAAATCGTCGAAAAACTGATGGAGCGGTTTAACAAGGAGATGGAGACCAGCGTCCGGACCCATATGTCCAGCCATCTCCGCTAAGCCGGCTCAGACCAGGGTGGTCTCGCCGCTCTCGTTGTCCAAAATCAGAAACGCATCGAAATAGCTGATCTCCGGCAGTTTGCCGGTGCGTTCTTTGACGGCCGCTTTCCATTCGTCATTGTGGGCCGCCTCGGCCGCTTCCCGGCTGTGCCACAGGTAAAACCCGCTCAGCCATTCGCCATCATCGCTCCACATGAAATGCTTACGGACCAACTGCTCCTGGGCCTGCCACTTGGGCACCACGGTCCAGGCGTCCTCGACGATCTTGTCCCGGTCCCAGCCCTTGGGCGCCGGATATTTCACCAGTTCACCGATCATGACTTCTTCCCCATTCATGTGTTGCCGGAGGGTAGTACGCCGTTCGCACCGGATCAAAAGATATTTGGGGGACCCTCCCCTCCCTGCGTCATCCCCGAGCCTTGTGCCCGGACTTGTTCCGGGTATGCGGAGCAGTTGTCGGGGATCTCCTTTTGCCGCACGAGGTACCCGAGAATTGGTCCCAACTATCGTCGGGCCCAACTCGGGCATGACGAAAAGAAAGAGAAAAGCCTACCCCGCCGCCCAGTGGGCGATTTTGCGGACAAAGTCCGTGCATTCTTCCAGCTGGCTGATCGCCAGAAACTCATCGGGCTGGTGGGCCTGATCGATGCTGCCGGGCCCGCAGATCACCGACGGCACGCCCGATTCCTGAAACAGCCCGGCTTCGGTCGCGAAGGCCACTACTCCGGCATCGTTCTGCCCGGTGAGCTGGCGGACCAGGGCCTCCGCCGGGTTGTCATCGCTCGCCATCAACGGTGGTGCGGAGATTTGCTTTTCGGTCACGATATCGGCTTCCGGCGCGATGGCCTGCATGGCCGGGATCAGCTCGTCCTCGCAATAGCGCACCAGCGCCGACATGACCGTCTCGGCATCGCCGGGCGTCAGGCTGCGGCAGTCCCAAACGAAGGAACATTCGCCGGCGATGATGTTGAGCGCCGTGCCGCCTTCGATGGTGCCGACGCAGATGGTGGCGTGAGGCGGCATGAACCGGTCATCCGTATGGCCGTCCTCGGCGAAGCGCGCCGCCTGGCTCTCCAGAAAATTGATGCACCGGGCCGCCACCTGGATGGCGTTGACCCCGGCGTGGGTTTGGGAGGAATGGGCCGGCTTGCCGGTCACCGTGGTCTTGAAGATGGCGACGCCCTTGTTGGCGTTGATCAGCTTCATGCCTGTCGGCTCCCCGATGATGGCGGCCTGGGGCATCGGGATGTCGCGGACCATCCGGGCGATCAGCGCCGGCGCGCCCAGGCAGCCCACTTCCTCGTCATAGCTGAACACCAGATGGAGGGGGCGTTTCAGATCCAGCGCCTGCATCTCCGGCACGAGCGCCAGGCAGACGGCCAGGAAGCCTTTCATGTCGCAGGTCCCCCGGCCGAACAGCTTGCCGTCCCGCTCCACCATCTCAAAAGGATCAGAGGTCCAGGCCTGCCCCTCCACCGGGACCACATCGGTGTGGCCGGAAAGCACAATGCCGCCGGCCGCCATCGGGCCGATGGTGGCGATAATGTCGGCCTTGGTCCCCTCGTCGTTGGGGGCGATATTGGTGGCGATCCCGTGGCCGGCAAGATAGTCCGCCATGAAGTCGATCATCGGTTTATTGGCGTGGGCGGAGACCGTGTCGAAAGAAATCAGCCGGGCCAGCATCTCGCGGGGTGTGAATGTCTTGCCCATCCCCGCCTCGCTTTAGGCCCGCCAGAAGGCGCGGGTAAACAGCACCATCACCGTGAACAGTTCCAGCCGGCCCAGCAGCATGCCGCCGGCCAGCAGCCATTTGGCGGCGTCCGGCAGGCTCTGATACGTGCCTTCCGGCCCGATCACGGGACCTAAGCCGGGGCCCACATTGGCGATGGCCGAGGCGGCGGCGGAAATACTGGTCAGAAAATCGAGCCCCAACAGCGAGAGGCCGACCGCCAGCAGGGCGAAGGTCATGCCGAACACAAAGAAGAAACTGAGCACCGAATTGATAACATCGTCGGAGATCGGCCGTCGGTTATAGTATGGGATGAACACGCCGTGGGGCTGGGCCAGGTTCTGGAACTGGGTCCGGGCGGCGGCGTACAGGACCTGAAAGCGGAAAATCTTGATCCCGCAGGTGGTCGAGCCGGCGCAGCCGCCGATGAACATGATGAAAAAAAACACCGGCACGGCGAAGCTGCCCCAATTGTCGAACCCGGCCGTCGCGTATCCGGTGCCGGTAATGATCGACATGACGTTGAACGACGCATAGCGCAGCGCCTGCAACGGTTCATGGCCGTTGTTCATCCACAACCATCCCGCCATCAGGGCGACGATGACAAACAGCGCGGTGACAAACCACTGCACCTGGCTGTCTTTCACCAGCGCCGTCAGGTTGCCCTGGACCATGGACAGATAGAGCAAGAACGGCAGGCTGCCGACGAACATGCCGATGGTCACAATGACATCGATGCCGGCGCTACCGAAATGGCCGATGGAATCGTCATACGTGGAAAAGCCGCCGGTGGCGATGGTCGTCATGGCGTGGGCCACCGCATCGAATCCGCTCATCCCGGCGAAATAAAGCGCGCCGCTGCAGACAATCGTCAGCACCAGATAGATAATGCCGATGGTCGCCGCCACCTGGGCTGCCCGGGGCATGGCTTTTTCCGACGGGTCCGAGGATTCCATGCGGAACAACTGCATGCCGCCGACCCGCAGCACCGGCAGGATGGCCAGGGCCATGACGATGATGCCGATGCCGCCGAGCCACTGCAGCAGCGCCCGCCACATCAGAATGCCGGGCGGCACATGCTGCAGATCGGTGAGCACGGTAGCACCCGTGGTGGTGATGCCCGACATAGCCTCGAAGAAGGCGTCGGTCATGCTCATGTCCAGAACGGAAAAGGCGAACGGCAGGGAGGCAAAGATGGTCAGCACCAGCCAGGCGAGCGTGGTCATGACGAAAGCCTGGCGCACGGACAGGCGCGCCTTGCCGGACCGGCTGGTCAGGGCCAGGGAGACACCGATGAAGAGGGTCAGGCCGCTGGAGACCGCAAACACCTGCCAATCGTGATTGCCGGCGACGAGATCGACCAAGGCCGGAATGATCATGACGACCGCCAAGGTCGCCAGCAGATAGCCGAGAATCAGAAATATAGGCCGGAAATCAATCATGGTCTGCAACCATGCCGGGGAGGGCTACTCCCCGGTCCTTCCAATGAGCAGGCTTAAGAGCCGCCGCCCGGAGTGGCGATCATCAACAGAAACTCCCGCCGGGAGGTCGCATCATCGCGGAACGCGCCCAGCATCCGGCTGGTCACCATATTGACCCCCGGCTTGTCGATGCCGCGGGTGGTCATGCATTCATGGGCCGCCTCGATCACCACGGCGACGCCTTCCGGCTCCATCACCTCGTTCAGGGTGTTGGCGATCTGCGCCGTCATCTTTTCCTGAATCTGCAGGCGTTTGCCATAGACCTCGACCAGGCGGGCGAGCTTGGAGATACCGACCACCTTGTTCTTCGGCAAATAGGCCACATGGGCCTTGCCGATGATCGGCGCGATATGATGTTCGCAATGGGACGCGAAGGGAATGTCCTTCAAAACCACCATTTCATCATAGCCGTCGGTTTCATCGAAGGTCCGGCCCAAAAGCTCGTATGGATCTTCGGTATAGCCGGCGAAATATTCCTCATAGGCCCGGACCACACGGTCGGGGGTTCCCAACAGGCCGGGGCGCGCCGGGTCGTCACCGGCCCACCGGAGCAATGTCCGGACCGCTTCCTCGGCCTCTTCCCGGCTAGGGCGCTGGACCGCGCCGGGCTCGGGTTTGTCATCTCTCACTGGTCGTTCCTTTCAAAGAACGAAGACCGGCGCATCGCCGGTCATCCGCTTGTTGTTCTTGGCAGAAATCGCTTTCTGGAATGGCC
>JAYQGD010000037.1:0-6571 GCA_038140415.1 Rhodospirillaceae bacterium | reverse complement strand
TCCCCCGGCTGCAGGACCGGTTTTTCGCCGACCACGCCTTCGCCCCGGACCTCATGGACGCGGCCATGGGAATCGGTGATGTGCCAATGGCGGCGCACCAGTTGAATGGTCTCCTGGCCGTTATTTTCGATCCGCACGTGGTAGGCCCAGACATAATGGGCGTCGTCGGGATCGGACTGTTCGTCCAGGTACATGGGATCGACCGAAATGGTCACTGCCTTGGTGGTTTCCGAGTACATCGCGGTTACTTTGTATAGCTGTTAACGGCATAACGTTAGCACCTTTTTTCGTCGCCGCGAATAAGAAGTTTTCCGGATCAAAGCGATTTTGCCGTCCCTATTGTAATCTCGACACGGCGGTTTTTCGGCTCCCGAATCCCGTTCTTTGTCTTGACCACCGGCGCGTTTTCACCGAACGCCCGCGACACGATCATCTGGATCGGAACGCCCTGCTCCAGCAACAGTTTTCGGACGGCCTCCGCCCGGCGCACCGACAGTTTCGCATTATAGGGTTCGGGCCCGGCCCGGTCCGCGTGTCCACCGATGGTGATCACCACCGGGGCGCCGGATTGGTAGATATCGCCGATCTCTTCCAACTGATGCAGGCCGGCCGGATCAATGGCCGCGCTGTCGAAATCAAACAGCAAGGTGAACGCCCGCGCGCGCCGCGTGCGGCGGAACGGCGGTCCGGCCTGGACAACCGGCACCAGGGGTTTCGCCTCGGGCGGCGCATCAATCAGGCCCAGTTGCCATTCCAGCTGGGAGACGGCGGTGAAGTATCCCTCCTGGCAGGCGGCGATATGATCCCATTGCCAGTTTTCTTCCTGCTGCTCGACCCAGCAGTCAAAACTGGCTTGGGCCTTCGCCGCCGCCTTCGGACTTTGACGAGTGACCTCCTTGGTCAGCAGCGCCATCAGCCGCCGGCGCTCCGACGCCAGGGTTTGAATTCTTTCCGCCGGCAACCGCCACTGGTTCAACTCTTCCGGCGCAACCGGTTCACCCCGGGCGGACTTGAACGCTTTCTCGCCGAAATGGGCGGCGTCGGTCCAATCATGCATCTCATCGGATTCGAACACCGAGAATTCCCGGTACGCGCGGCTCAGCTCCGAATTGAAGCCGGCACCGGTAAATTCGGCCCGCTTTAAGCCGTCATAGTCGAACGCGGCTCCGCAGGCGGACAGGGACAGCGCAGACATCATCGCCAGCGCCGATAATTTTAGTTTTCGATAAGACATAACAGCCCTCCTCTCTGGTCAAGTGGAGGGGAAGATGCCGCGCAATCGTGGCGGCGGCGCGGCCAATTGTGGCCGTGCCGAGGAGAGGTTGTGATGATTCCGTGTCTTAAGAGGCCGGCATCAGCGCCGGTGCAGACCAGTTGACTTCGTGCTCTTGGAGCGCGCGGCCCGTCGCGGCTTTCTCCTGATCGGGCAAAACATCCAGGCTGGGCCAGAGCCCGGTGACCAAGCAATCCGCATAGCCAGCCGGCAGCGGCTCGGCCCGCATCCTGGCGGCGGCGGCGGTATGGTCATAGTCGAGGGCGTGTTGGCTGATCGACACGCCGTCTTTGGTGGGCGTCAGGACCGAATACCACACCCGGGGCGTGCCGTCGTTGGCCGGCATCCCGATCACGCCCGAGTTGTGCCAGAGCCGGTCCCCGGCGATCCTGGTAAACGGCAAGCCGCAATGCCCGCCGATCACCCCGTCCAGGCCGGCCAGATCCATTTCGTATAACAGGTCCTCTTCGGGCGTGGAGGCGAAAACGAACTTGTTGATGGCGGACACCCCGCCGTGGATCGCCGCCAGCCGGCACGCGCCGATGGTAATGTCGATCCGCTCCGGCAGGCTCCCCATCCAGTACCGGCTCTCGTCGGTCAGATGGGTATCGGCGTAGGCCTACCACTGCTGGGACAGAAGATCGCAGGCCGTGCCGTCCTCGAACCCGCAGCCGCAGTCTTCCAGCTGCTCGGCCAGGGACTCTTCGCAATTGCCTTTGACCACGGCGATGCCGGCGTCCCGGATGAGATCGACCGTCGCTTGAGGATCGGTGCAATAGGCGACCAGATCACCGGTGCAGAGAATATGGGACGCCGGGATGCCCAGCCGGGCGGCCTGTTCCAGGAGCGCCCTCGTGGACTGCAGATTGCCGTAAGGCCCGCCGAAGATCAGTACCGGATCATGAAACGGGCCGAGCTGCATGGGCGCTACTCCGCGACGCTGCAGGCGCCGCCGCCGAGAACACAGAACTTGGCGCAATGGGGATGGTTGAGCGCGATGGGTTGATCCGCCCCGGCGAGGCTTTGCCCCATTTCGAACTCTTCGTCGTAGGGCAAAAGCGTGCACGGCATGACGACGGGGGCCGCTGCGCCCTTGCGTTTGACGATCATGCGGGACGTCGCGCACATCATGGCATCGGGCGACACGTCCAGGATATCCCAGCAGGCGGTGGTGATTTCCGGCACGTCAACGCGTTCGTCCATTTCCGGGAACAGCACCAGGGCAATCGGGTCATCGGCGTCGATGGTGATTCCTTCGCGGGCGAACAGCGCGCCATAGGCCGCCCGCGCCGTGGCCTCGTCTTCACCCCAGCGGGTGCGGCCGGCGGCGGCGATATCGAAGCCGTTTTCCGCCAGCCATTTCAGCCCGTCGATCATCGGGTCCCAACTGCGGGGGCCCCGCAGTTCTTCATGGCCGGCGGCGGTGTGGTGATCGATGGAGATGCGAAGGTGCAGGCGGTCGCCGTATTTTTCCTGCAAAGCCAGAAGCTGCGTCTTTTTGTGCGCCATGGGCTTCATAGCGTTGGTGAGGATCAGGACCTCGAAACCGCGGGCCAGGCTCAATTTCACCATCTCGATGAAGTCCGGGTTCATAAACGGCTCCCCGCCGGTAAAGCCGATCTCCTTTACCGGCAAGTCTTCGGCGGCGATCTCGTCCAGATAAGCCGCAACCTCGGCCGCCGTGATATAAGCCAGCCGGTCATTGGTCGGGCTCGATTCGATATAGCAGTTCACGCAGGTCAGATTGCAGAGCGTGCCTGTGTTGAACCAGACCGTGTGCAGCCGCGTGAGCGCCACGCTGGCCCGGGTCTCGCCTTTGGCGGTGGTCAGCGGGTCCCTGAATTTGGCCGGGTCCAGCGCGGTATAAGAATGTTCGTCGGGCATAAAGATGTTTCCGTTTCTGTATTCCTGCATGCCTTGTTAGGACACTGGCCCGCCCCTTGCCAATTCAAATCAGCGTGTGGTGGATCATTGAACGGGTGCCGGTGATGCAGTATAGGAATTCCTCGGCTGCAGAAACAGCGCAGCATCATCGGCGGGTGTAGTTCAATGGTAGAACATCAGCTTCCCAAGCTGAATACGAGGGTTCGATTCCCTTCACCCGCTCCAGCCGATTGAAACAACCGCCCGGACGGGCCGTGAGAGCCGCAGCTTGGAAAAACACGACATCAGGACCATCACTTATGGCCGGCGCATCGACACCGACGCCCAGACCATGGTCGACGGCATGATCGAGCTGTTTGACGATCTGTGCGATATGGCGCTCAGCCGGGTCTATAACCGCACCCGCAAGCTCGACAAAGGCTTCGACTTCGACGCCATCCCGCCGGAAGAGGTGTCCCGGTTCAAGATCACCTGGGTAATCTGCCTGGCGGAACTGATGTTCTTTTCCATGAACGATCAGCCCCGGCTCGATCACCTCAAGAAGACTTTCTATGACGAGATGGACTATGAGGCGAAGCTGCGGGCGCTCGAGACCTATATCCGCCAGGCGCTGGAGCGCATTCCCGAGGTGATCCGCGAAGACAAGGACTTCACGGATAACGACGTGTTCAACGCACCCGTGAGCAATCGCGCGCCGGGCGATGAAGGTGATGAGGACGAAGAAGAGCTGCGCAACCGCGGGCTCGGCCCCCGGCTCGCCAACATGATCCTGGAAAATGCCTTCGGCCGGAACGACGCGCTAAAGCCGGTCTATGATGATATTCGTCGTGTGGTTGAGTTGGAGTTCAACAACGCCTACGGCCACGCCTCCATCGCCTGCAGCAAATTCAATATCGTCTGAACTAAATCTCTAGAAGAACGTGTTGCGGATGGCGATGTAACCCATGGCCAGGCCGATCACGATGAACAGATAGGCGATGCCTTTTTCCATGCTGCGCTGGGACACCTTGCCCTGCAGCCGGGGCCCGATCTGCCCGCCGATGATGACTGCCGGAATGGTGTAGACCACCACGTTCCACGGCACGGCGTTCAGCCCGCCCTGGGCGATCAATGCGGAGATTTGGGTAAAGGAGGCGGAGGCTATCACCACGATCACCGTGAACACGGATGTGGCGGCGGCCACCGGGATCGGCACCTTGTTGGCCTTCACCAGTTGCGGCATGACCACCTCGCCGATGCCGACCCCCAATAGCCCGGTGAGAAACCCGCCGATGCCGGTGGCGACGGCGCCCTTACCTTGACGCGGCTCTTTATACGTATACGTCGTGCCGTCCCGGCCGGTGATGGTCCGGGTTTCCCGTCCGTCGTCCAATTTGACATCTGCCGCCTCAGCGGCCATGGCTTCCTTGGACTCGTGCACTTTCAGGATCACATAGGCCAACACCAGCATGAGAGCGGCGTAGGAACCGCGCAGCGCCTCTTCGTACTCGTGCAGCACGTTGAGCAAAATCGCGCCGACGATGCCCACCGGCACGCCGACCATGATGAACGGGATGGCGCTCTTAAAATCGATCAGGCCTTTGCGGTAATAGCCCACAAAGCCGGACGAAAAACCGAACACCTCGGTCATCAGGGCGACGCCGATGGCGGCGGCAATGCCTTCGAACGGATATTCCGGCCCCAATATCGGAAAAATGATCATGAAGATGGGCGCGAACATGGCCGCGCCGCCGATGCCGCTCAGCATCGCCGTGGTCGCCACGCAAATGGCGACCGGGAACATGAACCAGTACAAGGTCCAGTCAAACTGCGCGAAATCCATGAAGCCCTCGAATAGACCCGCTAACCGGCGAGCGTCCTAATACACCACCACGCTGCGGATTGATTCCCCTTCATGCATGAGATGGAAGCCCTCGTTGATGTCTTCCAGATCGAGCGTGTGGGTAATCAGATCGTCGATGTTGATTTTGCCGTTCATGTACCAGTCGACGATCTTGGGCACGTCGGTGCGGCCCCTGGCCCCGCCGAAGGCCGTGCCTTTCCAGACCCGGCCGGTGACCAGCTGGAACGGCCGGGTGGCGATTTCCTGACCGGCGCCGGCGACGCCGATGATGATGCTTTCGCCCCAGCCCCGATGGGCGCATTCCAGCGCCTGGCGCATGGTGTTCACGTTGCCGATGGCCTCGAACGAATAGTCCGCGCCGCCATCGGTGATATCGATGATGGCGGCGACCACGTCGTCCACTTCGGCCGCGTTGACGAAGTCGGTCATGCCGAACTTTTCGGCCAGCGGCACTTTCTTCGGATTGATGTCCACACCGACGATTTTGTCCGCACCGACCATGCGCGCGCCCTGGATGACGTTGAGGCCGATGCTGCCCAGGCCGAACACGGCGACGTTTGAGCCGGGCCGCACCTTGGCCGTGTTGATCACCGCGCCGATGCCGGTGGTCACGCCGCAGCCGATGTAGCAAATTTTATCGAACGGGGCGTCTTCCCGAACCTTGGCCAGCGCGATCTCCGGCACCACGATGTGATTGGCGAAGGTGGACGTGCCCATATAGTGAAACAGCTTGTCCTTGCCCAGGCTGAACCGGCTGGTGCCGTCGGGCATCACGCCCTGGCCCTGGGTGTCGCGGATAGACGTACACAGATTGGTCCGCCCTGATTTGCAGGATTTACACTCGCCGCATTCCGGGATGTAGAGCGGGATCACGTGATCTCCCTTGGCCAGACTTTTGACGCCGGGTCCGCAATCCACCACGACGCCTGCCCCTTCATGGCCGAGGATCGCTGGGAACAGGCCTTCCGGGTCCTCGCCGGTGAGCGTGAACGCGTCCGTGTGGCAAATGCCGGTGGCTTTGACCTCGACCAGGACTTCGCCCTCCTTGGGGCCGTCCAGGGTGACCGTTTCGATGCTGAGGGTTTTGCCGGCCTCGAAGGCCACGGCGGCGCGCGTTTCCATGATTTTCTCCCGGTTGGGCGTTGTTTCTCTTCTGATACTTTGGGGGAGCGGCCCGAGAGGGTCAAGGGCCGGACACCCGCAAAAAGGCCCGGCATATTGCGTTTTGGCGCAATTTTTGCCACCATATGCGATAGAGACTGATATGCCACGATCCGGGCCAACCGGACGCTTTCAAAATGACAGCACGAGATTTCAAGACGGGAGAAGACCGATGTTCCTGAACACCTCAAAACCCTGGCCGCACAACGCCTGGTACCACGCCGCCTGGCATTCCGAAGTGGAGACCGGCGCCAAACCGGTGAAACGGACACTCCTCAATGAGGATGTGATCATCTACCGGGACCTACAGGGCGAGGCCCATGTGCTGGAAGACCGCTGCTGCCACCGGGCCACGCCGTTGAGCCTGGGCGAAGTGGTCGAGGAAGGACTGCAATGCGGGTATCACGGGC
>JAYQGD010000036.1:0-11121 GCA_038140415.1 Rhodospirillaceae bacterium | reverse complement strand
GTATTTGGATTTATGCCCGCCATGCCCGCCGGCCGCCTGACCATCGGCGGCGAATAGAATGAGCGGCAGAACAAAAGGAAGGATATGAAGCACTTTTTTCATGACAAAATGTCCCATGGTTGAATTTTGGTGAGACTACAATGACTCAATCCGCCCTAACCACACATGACAGTGATCATGTTCTTGGAAAAGATTATACGCCACGCCCCTCACGTCTCCTCGCCTTTGTCTTTTTCCCGCAGCGCCCTGATCAGCGCCTTTAGTCCCGGCAAATGAGGGTTGGCTTTCAGCGCCTGCTCGAAGGCGCGGGCGGCGGCTTCGCGGCGGCCCATGGCCATATTGATCTGGCCCAGCCCGGAGAGCGCGCCGAAGTGGCGGGGTTCCAACTCCAGGGTGCGGGCGATATCCCCGACCGAGTCGTCGAACCGGTGCAGCAGGAACAACACGGTCGCCCGCTTGTTCCAGCCCTCGGCGAACTCCGGCGCTTCCTTGATCACCTGATCAAACGCGGTGAGAGCGAGGCTCAGATGGCCCGCATTCATGGCGACGATGCCGGAATCAAGAAACGCCTTGGTTTGCGGATCGAAGAATTCCACCCAAATCTCCCAGATGGATTGCTGAATGGACGCAGCCTCCGACGAGTCAGTGGTGGCCAACAGCCGCTCGAACAGGATGTCCAGCCGCTTGTCGTTTTGATCGGCGAGCGCGGGCACGGCAAATAGGCATGCCGCTGTGCTCAGTGCCAACCAGATCCGGCAAAATCGTTTCATCGGATGAGTATCCGCCCATCCGGGCGGCAGGTGCAAGGGGCGCGTCAGAGCCCCGCCGGTTTCAGCCCGCCCGACGCCCAGTCGAGGAGTTCCACCGTATGGACCACCGGCATGTCGAGCCCGTCCTGAAGTTGGACCTGACAGCCGATATTGCCGGTGGCGAGCACGGCGGCGTTTGTTTTGCGCACGGCCGCTTGCCGCCGGTCTTTGAGCTGTGAGGCCAGCTTGTCCTGCAACAGGTTATAGGTGCCGGCGGAGCCGCAGCAGAAATGCTGGCCGGGGATTTCCCGAATCTCGAAGCCGGCGGCTCGCAACAAGGCGCGGGGCCCGGCGGAAATTTTCTGGCCATGCAGCAAGGAACACGGATCGTGATAGGCGACGCTGACCGCTTCCGCTTTTGCAGCCGTTGGCCAGGGGAGATCGGCGATCACCTCGCTCACGTCTTGGGTCAGCGCGGAAATCGTTGCCGCCTTCTCCGCCATCTCCGTGTCGTCCTTGAACAGATGACCGTAGTCCTTCACCTCGGTGCCGCAGCCGGATGCGTTGACGATGATGGCGTCCAGGCCGCTCCCCTCCACTTCCCGCATCCAGGCGTCGATATTGGCGGCGGCGAAGGCGCGCGCCTCCCCGGCCCGGCCCATATGGTGCACCAACGCACCGCAGCAGCCCGCGCTCGCCGAGACCACCACCTCGCAGCCGAGACGGTTTAACAGCCGGATAGTGGCGGCATTGATCGCCGGGCGCAGAACCTGTTGGGCGCAGCCTGCCAGCAGCGCCACCCGCTTCACCCGTTCGCCTTCCGCCGGATAGACGCCGGGCGCGCCCAAGCTTTCCGCCGGGGGAAGTTTGCCCGGCGCCATCTTCAGAAGCGCGCCCAGTTTTTTGCCGAACAAGCCGGCGAAGGGTTTGCCCAAGCGGCCCGCCAGTAAGGACAGGCGGAACAGGCCGGGGTTCGGAATGGTCCTGGACAATATTCGCCGGATCAGCGTGTCCAGGGTAGAGCGCGGCGCTTTCTCGTCCACATAGGCGCGGGCGTAATCCACGTAATGGCCATAGTCCACGCCGGACGGACACACCGAGGTGCAGGCCAGGCACGACAGGCACTTATCCACGTGCGGGCGGACCTGGGGCAGGCTTTGTCCGTCGGTTTCCAGCATATCCTTGATCAGGTAGATGCGGCCGCGAGGGCTGTCCCGCTCGTCGCCGAGGATGCTGTAGGTCGGACAGGCCGACAGGCAAAAGCCGCAATGCACACACTTGCGCAGTACCGCGTCCATCTCCCGGATGGTCGGACTTTCAAGCTGATCAACACTGAAATGGGTTTGCATGGCCTAACCGCCCCCACCCGTTTCCGGATACATGCGGCCCGGATTGAGGATCAGCTTGGGATCAAAGCTGTTTTTAAGGTTGGTCTGAATGCCGGCGACCGCTGCCGCCTGGGGTTCGAACACAAAGACCTCGCGGCGCAGTTCTTCCGGCGCGCGCATCAGGGTCGCGTGCCCGCCTTTCGCCGCGACCGCGCCCCGCACATCGCCGTCCTGACAGCCACCGTCCGCCGGCAACGAAAGCCAAATCAGCCCGCCGCCCCAATCGAAATAGGCTTCGCCGCCGCAAGCATTGGCGATCTCCTGCGCCACCACCGGGCCGTCGGTGGGCGCAACGGACAAGCGCCAGAGGATACTGTCGTCTTGGCCCAAGAGCCCACCCACATTGCCGATCTCTTCCCACAGGGTCTTGGAGTTATGAAAATGAAGCTCCTCCACCTCGCCGAACTCGGCCACCAACGCCCGCATCTCTTCGCAGCGGGTTTCCACTGACGGGCCGGGGCCTTGCAGGCGGATAGCGGTCACGCTCTTGCCCGGCCTCGAGACATAGTCGACCGTGGACCGGGAAGCCGCCTGAGCCGGCAAGTAGGCGGCGCCGTTGACCTCCAACGGGCTCTGCAAAGCGCGGGACAGAGCCTCCACCCCGGTAGCCTCATTCAATCCATAGATCAGTACGGTCCGGGTCTTTTCCGGGTTGGGCAGCACTTTGATGGTGATGCTGGTCATCACGCCAAGGGTGCCGAGAGAGCCGGCCATCAGTTTGGAGAGATCAAAGCCGGTGACGTTCTTCACCACCCGGCCGCCGGATTTAAACAGCTCGCCCCGGCCGTTCACCGCTTCGAACCCCAACAGATGATCCCGGGCCGCACCGGCCTGAAGGCGCCGGGAGCCCGACAGATTGGCGGCGATCACCCCGCCCAGGGTGCCGCTGTCGGGCGCCGCGCCCCAGAGCGGGCCCAGGTCCGGCGGCTCGAACGGCAGGAATTGATTATGCTGCTCCAAGGATTGGCGGATGGCGGAAATGGGCGTGCCGGCGGCCGCACTTAAAACCAACTCCTCCGGCTCATAGAGAGAGATGCCGGCCAACCCAGCCGTCGACACGGTTAACGGCGCGTCGACCGGCCGGCCCCAGCCGTCCTTGGTTCCCCGGCCTTGGACTTTCAGCGCCGTGCCGGCATCTGCAGCCTGCGCGACGATATCGGCAAGCTCGTCGGCCGAGCCGGGCTGCAGGACGTCATCCGCCATCTAGAACCTCGGAATATCCGGAAAGCGGGTCTCGCCCCGATGCACATGCACCCGGCCCAGTTCCGCACAGCGATGGAGCGTCGGGAACACTTTGCCGGGGTTCAGAAGCGAGCTCGGATCGAACGCGCATTTGACCCGTTGCTGCTGATTGAGATCGGTTTCCGTGAACATGGAGCCCATCAAATCCCGTTTCTCCACACCGACCCCGTGCTCGCCGGTGAGCACGCCGCCGACCTCGACACAGTATTTGAGGATCTCGCCGCCGAACTCTTCGGTTTTTTCCAGCTCGCCGGGATTGTTGGCGTCGTACATGATCAGCGGATGCAGGTTGCCGTCTCCGGCATGAAACACATTGGCGACACCCAAGCCGTAGTGATCGGACAGTTCCCGAATGCGCGCCAGGACTTGCGGCAGCTTGGCGCGGGGAATGGTGCCGTCCATACAATAGTAATCCGGCGCCAGGCGGCCCACGGCGGGGAAGGCCGCCTTGCGGCCGGCCCAGAATTTTTCCCGCTCTTCTTCGTTCTCACTGATCCGCAGATAGCCCGCGCCGTTGTTCCTGGCGATTTCCTCGACCCAGCCGATGAGATAATCGACCTCGACCTCTGGTCCATCCAGCTCGACGATCAACAGCGCCTCGACATCCAGCGGATAGCCGGCCTGGACGAACTCCTCCGTCGCCTTGATCGCCGGCCGGTCCATCATCTCCATGCCGCCGGGAACGATGCCGGCGCCGATAATCGCGGCAACGCAGTCGCCGGCGGCCTCGGCTCTATCAAAGCCCAGCAGCAGGGCGCGGGCCGTCGGCGGTTTACGCAGAATTCTGACGGTCACTTCGGTGATCACGCCCAGCAGGCCTTCGGAGCCGGTGATCAATCCCAGCATGTCATAGCCCGGCGCATCCAAATGCTTGCCGCCGAAGCGCACGATCTCGCCGTTGATCAACACCATCTCCACGCCCAGGACGTTGTTGGTGGTGAGCCCGTATTTCAGGCAGTGCACCCCGCCCGAGTTCTCCGCGATGTTGCCGCCGATGGAGCAAACGATCTGGCTGGACGGATCGGGCGCATAGTAAAAACTCTCGTCGGCCACGGCGTAAGAAATGGCTAGATTGGCGACGCCGGGCTGGGTCACCACACAGCGGTTGGCGTAATCGATGTCCAGGATGCGATTGAACTTGCCCAGGCCCAGAACGACAGAGTCGCCGAGCGGGAGCGACCCGCCGGAAAGCGACGTGCCGGAGCCGCGCGCCACGACCTTGATCCCGTTGTCATGGCAATAGCGCAGAACTTGCGAAACCTCTTCGGTGTTTTCCGGCAGGACCACCACCATGGGGCGTTGGCGATAGGCCGACAGGCCGTCGCATTCATAAGCCCTTAAGCCCGCCGTATCGTCGATCACCCCGCCGTCGGCCACCAGTGACCTGAGCGCGGTCACGATTTGGGCGCGCTGCGCGAGAACGTCCTGATCAAGTTCGGGCATTTTCATGGCGATCCCCTCCTGGCGAGAGAGTACTGGAAGCGCTGGGCCTTAAAAAGCAAAACCGCGCCGGAGTGCGGCGCGGTTCAACCTCGGGCCAACGCCCGGAATGAAATTCTTTACCCTGGTTTAGCCTTGGCGGGCTTTGAAACGCGGGTTCTTCTTGTTGATCACGTACAAACGGCCGCGACGGCGCACAATACGGCAGCCCTTTTCGCGCAGCTTGGCGGATTTCAGAGAATTGCGGACTTTCATGGTTCCGTCCCTCACAAACAAATCGCCGCAAACGGCGGCGGAGGCGGGAAAATAGGGGGACCGCCCCAACCTGTCAACGGTTTTAGGGAAAAAATGCCGGATTACGTGGAGAAATTAACGAGACTTAGAACAAGCCGTCGAGCATCTTTGAAAAATCGTCGGAAAACCAAGCCGCGCTGATGAAGCCGGCAACAATCAGAACGGCCCAGATGCCGGACATCGCCGCCATCCGTTTACGTTGTTTTGCCTTGGCTGCTGCTTCCTGTTTGGCTTTTTGCCGCTTTCTCGCCTGGATCCGCTTTTGACGGGACACCGCCTCGTCCTCAAGTTGATCGAGGTCGCGTTTGCGATCGTGCTCCTGCACGCGCCGGCGCTGAACGTTTCCTACATTCGCCATTTTAGACTCTCGATAAACTTCCGTGGACCATGTCCACAGTCCCTCAGTTCACCATTTATGAGCGAAATCGTTTAAAAAAGGTTGCCATAATATGCCACTTTGATCCGGATAGCTGCCACGCGCCGGATAAATCTTTTCGGCAACCGTTTGATATTAAGCTATTTTCACGCCGAAAACGCAAGAATCGGCAGTTTTATTTCGCCGAATGCGATTTACGGGACTCTCCTAGTCCAGCTACTCTGCGGCCAGCGACGTCTCCTGAACCTGCAAGCGCTTGATGGCCTGACGGGCATAGGCGACGGCCTTGTCGTGCTGGCGGAGTAGCAGTTGCCGGTCGGGATGCTCGGCCACGGCTTCCTGTTGAGCCTCGATGAACAACTTGTCTTCCAGGAAGGCTTCCAGAATATCGTCGAAGAAATTTTTGCTGGGCTCCGAGTCCACGCTGACGCCGTGAACGCCGGCGGAGAAGAAGTAGATGAACTCGCTGTCGGAGACCGGGGTGGCGTGGTGGAACAGGCGGAAGCTCAGCCGGCCTTCACGGGTGGGATCAGATTTATCGCCTTCGCCCGCGTCATCAATGGTCGCCACCTGCTGTACGGAAGCCGGCGCCTTGTATTCAAATTCCGCCAAGCGGTCGATATTGCCTTCGAAGCCGCCGGCGCTCACAAAGGTCGGCGGCGGGGTCACGTCGCCCATCCAGCGGACAAAGCGCGCGCCGTTCTCGGTCTGGAAGGTTTCCAGCTCCGCCACATTATGATTTTCCGTATCGCCGCCGATGGTGCTGCCATGGACGTAGCCCAGATGAGTCAGATCCATCAGGTTATCGATCATGAACATATAGTTGGCGCTGATCGGGTAGTGGCCGTACTGAAAGCCGTAGCTCGGATCATCATGGTAGGGAAATTCGATGATCAGACTTTCGTCCGCCAGGGCCGGATCGCCCATCCATATCCAGAGGAATTTGTTCTTCTCCACCAACGGATAGTGCTTCACCTTGAACGACGGGTTCAGGGCCTCCCCGGGATTATCGATGCAGGAACCGTCCGTGCCGAAGGCCAGTCCGTGATAGCCGCAGGTAATGCCGTCGGCGCAGGCAAAGCCTAAGGAGAGTTTGACGCCCCGGTGGCAGCAACGGTCTTCCAACGCGCCGGCGTCACCGTTTTCGGTGCGGAAAAGGACCACGTTTTCGTTCATGATCCGGCGGGCCAGGATGCCCTCGTCGATCTCATGAGACCAGCCCGCGATATACCACGCGTTTCTGACCAGCGGTTCCATGGCAAAATTGGACATGTCGTCACTCCCTTTCGAAAACCGGCGCGACCTTATCATGGCACAAATCCCGGTCGCGTGAAAATTTTCGATTTTTCATGGGACGAAAATCTGTCGGCAAAAGCAGCCTTAATTGAACATTGTTCATTATATATATTGAACAACGTTCATTTTCGATTGCGGAGAATAGTATGGCCAGACGATCGGATCACAGCCGGGAAGAGCTCAACGAGCTGATCTTGAACGCCGCCGCCCGGATCGTGGAAGAGGAGGGTCTCACCGCCCTCACTGCAAGGCGGGTCGCCGACGCTATCGGGTACTCCGCCGGCACGCTCTATAATTTGTTCGACAATCTTGATGACCTGATCCTCCACCTCAATGGCCGAACTTTGGGTCACCTACAGGATACTTTGTCTGCTGTACCCCGTACCGGCGACCCGAAATCGGATGTCGGGGGCCTAGCCGCCGCTTATGTACAGTATCTGGAGAAACAGCCGGCCCTTTGGCAACTTCTGTTTGATCATAAGCTGGCAAAGAACGCCGAACTGCCGGATTGGTATGCCGAGCAAATCAACCAAACCCTGTCGATCCTGGAACGCGCTCTGGCGCCGGTGTTCGAGAACGACAAGGCCGGGGCCGAGGATACCGCCAGAATTCTGTGGGCAAGTCTGCACGGTATCTGCTCCCTCGCCTCTTCCGAAAAATTGCCGGTTGTCTCCAGCCGGAGCGTCGCCGAGATGGCGTCGTCCTTGGTCGGCAATTTCATTACCGGCGCGCAAGTGGCGCGCACAAACCGCGAAGGCCATCACCATGACCGAGAATCAATTTCAACTTCTGAGCGTCAAAAGGTTCCTGCCGCTGTTCGCGACTCAATTCCTGGGGGCCATGAACGACAACCTGTTCAAGCAAGCGTTGGTTATTCTGATCACCTTCCGGCTGGCCCAGCAAATTGGGATGGACGCCGCCATCATTGTCACCATCGCCGGCGGGCTCTTCATCCTGCCGTTCTTCTTGTTCTCCGCCACGGCCGGGCAGATCGCTGACCGATTCGAGAAATCAGCGTCAATCCGAATAATCAAAATCGCCGAAATCCTGATCATGGGTCTGGCGGCGGCCGGGTTCTATTACGAGGAACCTTATCACCTTTTGGGCGTGCTGTTCCTCATGGGCACCCAGTCCGCGTTCTTCGGGCCGCTGAAATACAGCATCCTGCCGAACCATCTGCGCGAAGACGAACTGATCACGGGCAACGCGTTCATCGAGAGCGGCACGTTCCTGGCCATCCTGATCGGCACCATCGCCGGCGGGCTGATCATCCTTACCGAGGACGGCATCCGGATGATCTCCATCGCCATGGTCGGCTTCGCCATCCTGGGCTGGGTGACCAGCCTGTTCATTCCGGCGGCGTCGGCGGCCGCGCCCGATCTGAAGATCAGCCCGAACTTCGTGGCCCAGACCTGGCGGATGATGAAACTGGCGGCGGAGAAACGTGCGCTTTACCTCTCCATCCTGGGCATTTCCTGGTTCTGGCTGTTGGGCGCAACGTTCCTGGCGCAGTTCCCGGCCTACACAAGGCTGCTGTTGGGTGCGGACGAGACGGTGGTGACACTGTTCATGGCGGTCTTTTCCATCGGCATTGGGCTGGGGTCCCTCTGGTGCAACAAGCTTCTGAAAGGCGAAGTCTCCGCCCGATACGTGCCGTTCGGCGCGCTCGGCCTGACAATCTTCACGCTGGATTTGTTCTTCGCTTCCCCCGCCGCCCTGGCCGCGGGCACCAGCCTGATCGGTGTCGGCGCGTTTCTGGAAACACCGGCCAATTGGCGTATCCTGATGGACCTTCTGGGCATTGCCGTCAGCGGTGGCATTTATAGCGTGCCGCTCTATGCGATCCTGCAGCATGACAGCGATGATGACAGCCGGTCGCGCATCATCGCCGCCAACAATATCGTCAACGCGCTCTTCATCGTCGCCGGCGCCCTGGCGGCAGCGGCGTTACTGGCAGCCGGCTGGTCGATCCCCGAGCTTTACCTGGGCATGGCCATCCTCAACCTGTTTGTCGCCTTCTACATCATCAAGCTGGTGCCCGAGGGCGTGATCAAGGCGTTCCTGGCGGGTCTGTTGAAGCTCCTCTACCGGGTCGAGGTGCGAGGCCTGGAACATTACGCCAAGGCCGGCAAACGCGCCGTCATCGTGGTCAATCACGTGTCGTTCCTGGATGCGCTGCTCCTGGGCGCGTTCCTGCCGAAGAAGTTCACCTTCGCCCTCAATACCCAGATCGCCAATCAGTGGTGGATAAAGCCGTTCCTTACCCTGACCGAAGCGTTCCCCATCGATCCGACCAACCCGATGGCGACCAAGTCTCTGATTAAGCTGGTGCAGGAAGACCGGCATTGCGTCATCTTCCCGGAAGGCCGGATCACGGTCACCGGCGCGCTGATGAAAATCTATGAAGGGCCCGGCATGATCGCCGACAAGGCGGACGCCATGCTGGTGCCGATCCGCATCGACGGCGCACAGTTCACGCCCTTCTCCCGGCTCAAGGGCAAGTTGCGCCAGCGGTGGTTCCCCAAGATTACGGTGACCATTCTCGAGCCCCGCAAGTTCGACATCCCCGAAGACGTGGTCGGCCGCGCCCGCCGGCAGATGGCGGGGGTGAAACTCTACGACGTCATGACCGATATGATCTTCGAGACCTGCGACTACAAGATGACGCTGTTCGAAGCGCTGGTCGAGGCGCGGGATCAGCACGGCGGCAAGCATCCAATCATTGAGGACATTGAACGCACGCCCCTCAGCTATGACCGGGTGATCCTGGGCTCTCACGTGTTGGGGCGGAAACTCTGCGGCTTTACCGACGCCGGCGAACGGGTCGGCGTGCTGCTGCCCAATTCCGCCGGCGGCGCGGTCACCTTCTTTGCCTTGCAATGTTATGGCCGGGTGCCGGCCATGCTGAACTTCTCCACGGGGGCGAAGAACATGGTCGCGGCGATTAAGGCGGCCGAGATCAAGACGGTGCTGACCTCGAAGCGGTTTGTCGATCTGGGCAACCTGGAAGACACGGTGAAAGAACTCAGCGAACATGCCGAGATCGTCTACCTGGAAGACATCCGGCCCCAAATCACCCTCTTGGACAAACTCGCGGGACTCCTTGCCAAGCTCTGGCCGGCTCGGGCCGTGCGGAAAAGCGGCGCAAAATCAGCCGATCCGGCGGTGGTGTTATTCACCTCGGGCTCCGAAGGCACGCCCAAGGGCGTGGTGCTCAGCCACGAGAACCTGCTGGCCAACCGGTTCCAGCTCACCGCCCGTGTGGATTTCAACTCGGCCGACGTGGTGTTCAACGCCTTGCCGATCTTCCACTCCTTTGGGATGACCGGCGGCATGCTGCTGCCGGTGCTCTCTGGCGTGAAGACATACCTCTATCCGTCGCCTTTGCATTACCGGATCGTCCCGGCGCTGGTCTATGACACCAACGCCACCATCATGTTCGGCACGGACACGTTCCTGAACGGCTATGCCCGGGTCGCGCATCCGTATGATTTCTACAGCATCCGCTATATCTTCGCCGGCGCCGAACGGGTGAAGGACGAAACCCGCAAGACCTTCGCCGATAAATTCGGCCTCCGCATCCTGGAAGGCTATGGCGCGACGGAAACTGCGCCGGTGCTGTCGGCCAACACGCCCATGCATTTCCGCGCCGGCACGGTCGGCAGATTATTGCCGGGCATCGACTTCAAACTGGAAGAGGTGCCGGGGATCGATGACGGCGGCAAGCTGATCGTCCGCGGGCCCAACATCATGCTGGGCTATCTGAGAGCCGAGAAGCCGGGCGTGCTGGAACCGCCGGAAGACGGGTTCTATGACACCGGCGACATCGTCGACGTAGACGAACACGGGTATGTCACCATCAAGGGCCGGGCCAAGCGGTTCGCCAAGGTGGGCGGCGAAATGGTGTCCCTGACCGCCGTCGAAGGCTACGCCGCCGCCCTCTGGCCGGAGCATATGCACGCCGCCGTCAGCATTCCCGACGACCGCAAGGGCGAACAGGTTATATTGCTCAGCGATAATCCGGACGCGGACCGGTCGGCGCTGTTGGGCTACGCCAAATCCAAGGGCGTCGCGGAGATCATGATCCCCAAGACCGTGCAGATCGTGGATGCGATCCCGGTCCTCGGCACCGGCAAGGTGGACTATGTGGGCGTGGCCGAGCTGGCGAAGGACGGATAGCCCAGCTTCCCGGCGTTTTACCAATGCCCTCAAACTTGCTATAGTCTTTTCGCTCCATGGGGCGGTGGATCGGTTGTCAATCGGTCGAGCATAAAAAACATGCCGTCCCTGCGGTAGGCGCGTCGGGGTTATGCCCTCGCTATCCGGGGCCGTTTTT
>JAYQGD010000035.1:0-11200 GCA_038140415.1 Rhodospirillaceae bacterium | reverse complement strand
GCCTTGGTGACATAGGCCCGCCACAGAAGCACGTTGACCACGATCAGCGCCAATCCGGCCAGCGGCAATATCGAGCCGGCAGATAGGGGCTGCGGATAGATCGCCAGGATCAGCGCCAGCAGTCCGGCGCCTTCGACCAGGCCGGACACCACCAGCATCCAGGGCATCAGCGCCGCTCGCCAGGAGGGAATGCCCCTAGCGGCGTGCAGGATGCGCGCCTGGCAATAGAGGAACACCAGGGCAGACACGGCGACCAACGCATGCAGCGCGGCGTGGGGCTGTAGATAATCGATCAGGCCCAGGAGATAGAGCGCGCCGACGGCATACACCTCCCGCGACATCCAGGAGGTCTGCGGCCGCAGGATCACATAGAGCGCGCGGAGCTTGCGGCCGATCTTCAGCCACACGAAGAACAGTCCGATGGCGATGATCACGCCCGCGCCGGCGAAGATATTCAGCATGGCCGCTTCGGACAAGCCCGCCGCCACGTGCAGGAAATAGGTCAGCACAATCAGCCCGGCGCCGATGCCGCCCATAATGAAGTTCATGGCGGCGCGCATGTCCCAGAAGGTCTGCGCCTGGCCGGTCAGCGGGTTTTCCGGATCGCTCAGCCGTTCCGCATTCAGGTCGGCCTCGACCGGATCGCGTCCGGGCACGGCAGGCGTTTCATAGAGATACTTGATCTGCGGATCGGTACCCAGTTCCGCATGCATCTGAAAAGAAGACCGGTTCGCCACCTGTTGGGAGACCGTGCTCTCCGGGTCATTAAAATCCCCGAAGGTTATGGCGGAGGCGATGCAGGCCGCCGCGCAGGCCGGGGTCGCGGATTGATCCACGCCGGGCTTGAGGCCATTCTCCACACCGTCATCGACGCGGGTGATGCAGAACGTGCATTTCTGCGCCACGCCCAGCCGGTCGTCATGGGCAACGGTTTTTTCCTGCAGGGTTTCCTCGCCGAAATAGAACTTCTTGTCATGAACGATGGTGCGCGCCTGATACGGGCAGGCCACCGCGCAGGACGCGCAGCCGATACAGAGATCGTAGTCCATGGTGACCAGACCGTCGCCCCGCTGCTTGGTTGCGCCGGACGGGCAGACCGGTACGCAGGGCGGCTCCGCGCAATGCTGGCAGCCGACCACCATGAACAGCCGCTCCACATTGGGAAACACGCCGGTTTCCACATCCAGGACGCGCCGCCATTGGACGCTCGGCACCGTGTCGTTCGCGTGTTTGCAGGCGACCGTGCAGGTCTGGCAGCCGACGCAGCGGTTGATGTCGACGGTCATGCCCCAACGGGGCGTATTGGGAGACATCTCGTTCATGGCTCAGACCGTTTGCGGGCGCTTCGGCCCGTCGCCTCGGGTGATCTTGACCCGCGCGACGTCGGAGCCGCTGCCAGTGGAGTCCGTGAGCTTCAACGACAGAGACGTCAGCGAATTCAGGCTCGGCAGGTGGAGGTCCTTGGCGTAGGGCGTCTTCCAGTGATCGAACTGGCCGATCATCACCACCGTGTCCGGGCGGATGCCTTCCCGCAGCACCGCGTAGCCCTTGGTGATGCCGGAGACGCTTTCGATGGTGACCGGATCGCCTTCTTCCAGGCCCAGTTCCCGGCCGCGGGTGCGGTTCATGATCACGCCCTTATGGCCGGTGACGTTCTGCGCCACCTCGTTGATCAGCGGGATCCCCACATTCAAGCCCCAGGAATACTGCATGGACCGGCTGGTCAGCGCCCAGAACGGATAGTCGTCCGGGTTATAGCCGGATTCCTGCACATGCTCAGTCCAGATATCCGGGAACCGGTGATACTTGGGCAGGGGTTCGTACTCTTCCAGCTGCGTGTCCCACCACTCGACGCCGATTTCGTGCAGCCGGTGGGCGAGTTGGGTGCCATGCCGCAGGATGCGTTCCTGATAGGGCAGCTCGAACCGCATACCGTTCTTCTTGATGTGCGGATAGAGGAACCATTCCAGCTGTGGGAAAGGCCGCAGCATGTAGCCTTTCTCCTTGAACCAGTCGATGCCGTTGACTTCTTCGCCGCCGGATAGCTCGTGACTGGCCGCCTTGGCGGTCTTGTCCCAAATTTCCTCGACCCCGTAGGCCTGCTCCAATTCCAGGCCATAGTCATAGTCGTCGGTAACCAGCCGCGCGCCGTGGGCGCCCCGATTGATGGCGTTGTTGTATTTGTCCAGGATGCCCGACCGTTTCGCCAGCTCGGTGGCGATGTCGGTCATATCCATACTATCGACCGGGCTTTCGACCGCCGGCTGGCGAATGGTCCAGCCCTGCTGGGTCCAAAGCTGTTCGACGAACTTGGTGCCGCCCAGCTGAATAAGCTGCAGGCTTTCCAGGTCGGTATTTTCCGGCAGCAGGATATCGGCGAAGTGGTTGGTCTCGTCCGGCGTGTAGGCGAATGAGACAATGAACGGGAATTCGGCCACCCGTTCGGCGACCTCCGGCGCATTCCAGGACGAGATCGCCGGATTGGTGCGATAGCAGAACCAGATGTCCGGCTTGGTCGGCGTGGGCCAGTTCTTCGGCGGGCTCTTTTGGAACAGCCAGGGCAGGTGCGCCGGGCCCAGCGCCGGCGACCAGGCGGAATTGGCGACCAGAGGCACCAGGGTCTGATAGGCGTTGCGGATCTGCGGGTTCTGGGACCATTCCTCCTTGCTGGTCGGGTTGAAGGGGAACTCCATAAACCCGTCCAAGCCTTTGACGGCGGAGGAAAACCGGTCGTTGGCCGGCCGGTTCAGCTTCACGTTGGTGCCGATCATACCGCCCGGCACTTCCAGCGCGCCCACCAGACACAACAACATGGTCCGCGCCCAGCAACAATTGTACCCGCCCCAGCCGTTGTTCACGGTCTTGCCGAGCAGCACGGCCACGGGCCGGTAGGGCAGGGTCTCCCCATCGATCTGGATGGTCGCGCCTACGCTGGCCTTGGATAGGAACTCGTCGCCGATTTCCCGGATGCGTTCCGCCGGCACATCACATTCGGCGGCGGCCCAGTCCGGCGTGTATTCCGCCATGTGGTCCATCAAAACCTGGAAGGACGGGCGTACCTCGACATTTTCGTGGGACCGTTCCTGACCGTCCGCGCCGATTTCCAGGCCGGACAGCGTGTGTGTGCCTTCCATGGCCGGCTCGGCAATCTCCGCGTCATAGGGCTTGGCCGTATTGTCGGCGAGATCCAGAACCATCGGCTTCTGGGTTGCCGGATCGCGCAGGTAGAACCCGTTGGGCGCAATCAGATAGGGGGAATTGGTGTCATTGGTCAGATACGGGACGTCGCAGACCTCCCGCCAGTTGCGCTCAATCAGGATGCGATGGATGACGCCATACAGAAACGCGGCGTCGGTCTTGGGCTTGATCGGCACCCACTCGGCGGCGACCGCTCCGGTGACTGAGAGGTGAGGCTCTACCTGGACCCGCTTCATGCCGCGCATCCGCGCATCCGCATGCCGCCAGATGCCGGCAACGCCCGTGGCCGCATCGCCGTTGTGGCCGCAGGACAGGATATACTTCACCCGGGGCGTGTCCGGCGCGACGATAAACGCCCGGTGCCACAGCTCCCCATACAGGTGTTCGGAGTGATAGCACTTCACCCCCTGGCCGGCGCCGAAGCCCAGATCGACTTTGCCGATGGCGGAAAGGAGGGCAGGGAAGGTGCCCATGTATTGGGTCGGTGTGCCGCCGCCGCCGAAGCTCGCCGCGATCCTGGGATAGCCCGAGGAATCCGTGAGGCCCGTGTCGAAGACCTCCTTCATCTTGCCGGCGACAAGGTCCAAAGCTTCATCCCAGGAGATGGGCTCGAAGCCGGGGTCCTCGTTCTTGCCCTTTTTCGGATTTGTGCGCCGCATGGGCTGCTTGATGCGGTGGGGGTTATAGGTCTTCTGGATCAGCCCGTACGCCTTCACGCAGACCCGCCCGCCGCCGGGATGGGCGTCCTGAATGCCGTATTGGGATTCCAGCCGGGTGGCGACGCCGTTCTCCACCTCGATCTCCATCAGGTCCGGCCCCGCCACGCACTGGTAGCAGAAGGATTTGACGGTTTTCTTGGTGGATTGATCCATTGTGGTCTCTCGCTTCTGGAAACGGCTAGCCGCCCAGCACTTTTTCCCGCTTGGCCTTCAGACGTTCGAAGGTTTTGGCGACATCGACGACAAAGCGATTGTGTTTGCCGCGCCCGACTTCTTCAAGGGAATCCTTCACCGTCGCTTCCATGGCGACAGACCGGCCCTCGACGCTGACCACGGTGATGTTGATCTCCACCGTATCGCCCTCAACCGTCGCGCCCACATGATCCACGGAGACATGAGTGCCGACCGTGTTCTCGCCCTCGTCCAGATGATCCATCAGAAAACCCTGACAGGTGTATTCGATATCCTCGACCATGTTGGGGGTGGAATAAACCCGGCCCTCATCGCCCATGAAACTAATGGTGCGGTCCCGGTCGATTTTGATTTTCTTCGTCTGTGTGAGACCGGCTTTCAATGTGTCCTTCACGTGACTCTCCCTCTTTATCGAGCACTCCCAAGGTCACAGTATTTTACCAGAAGAGGGGTGTCGACCACTATTGTTCGGGGGGCGAACAATAGTGGTCGAAGAGGATTAGCAGACGTCGCGAATCCTGGTATGAGTCATTTGTGACAATGGCGGTGGATTTCATGATGCGATTTCGGATTTTAATGGCGGTGATAGCGCTCGTTGCGGCAGGCGCGTCGGCGGCCTTTGCTGAGAACGAGTTCGTTGAGATCGACAAAGCCCACTCTGAAATCAGCGTCGCCGGCGACGACAGTTTCGTCGAGAAACGGATGGCGAAGAATGGTCCCTACCAGTACCGGGAGGCGCTCCATATTAAAGATGGGGTGATCATGTATTCCAGGACCTATCCGGGGTCTCATTTCACCTACGCCAACGATCCGCGGGACGATATCGTGGAAAGACTGAACGACTCCAAGGAGGCGAAGGCCTTTGGCCTTACCGTGGAAAAGAAAGAAGTGAAACGGGGGGAGACAGAGACTTTCTATTACCTGTTCACGGCGAAGGGAAATTTCAAAGGCAGCTGTTTTCACGCCACCGGTTTTTTCGGGGTGGGCGATTTGGCGGGGAATCAGGTGATGGATGTCGGCGTATGCCGCCCGCGCAAATGGGGCGGCCCCAGCAAGCTGCGGGAAGAAATGCAGGACATCATCAAACAGTTAAGATTCGATGGCGGCAAGCTGAACCGCAAAGGGACCGGAAGCTAACCGCCGCTAATCCAGCTCGAACGCGTCCTTGTAGTCCAGTTTCAGCGCGGGATCCTGATCCTCTTTCTTAAGCACGCAATTTCCGACCACCAGCACATCCAGCTCCGTGCCCATCAGGCAGCGGAACGCGTCTTCCGGGGTGCAGACGATGGGTTCGCCCCTCACATTGAAGCTCGTATTGGCCACCACCGGGCAGCCGGTCAGGTCCTTAAACTTCGTCAGCAGCGCGTGGTATTTGGGATTACGTTCCGCATCCACGGTTTGAATGCGGGCGGAGTAGTCCACATGAGTCACCGCCGGAATGTCGGAGCGGGAAATGTTGAGCTTATCGATGCCGAACAGCGCCTTCTCCGCCTCGGTCATTTCCTTTTGATGAGATTTGGCCACATCGGCGACCATCAGCATGTAGGGACTGTCCGTGTCCATGTCGAACCAATCCGCCACGTCTTCGCGGCGGACCGACGGCGCAAACGGGCGGAAGGATTCCCGGTACTTAATTTTCAGGTTGAGGGTCTTTTGCATTTCCGGTGAGCGGGCGTCGCCGAGGATGGACCGATTGCCCAGCGCGCGCGGACCGAATTCCATCCGGCCCTGGAACCAGCCGATGGCCTTGCCGTCCGCCAACGCCTGCGCCGTTAGATCAATTACCTCGGCGTCATCGTGCCGGGTCAGTTTACCGCCCACCGCCGTGATCCGCTGGTCGATCTCATCATCGCTGTAGTCCGGGCCCAGGTAAGAGCCAAACATGGCGTCCGCCGCACCGTTCAGATGGCGGGGCTGGCCTTGGTAGAGGTGATAGGCGCAAAGCGCTGCGCCGAGCGCGCCGCCCGCGTCGCCGGCCGCCGGCTGCACCCAGATGTTTTCAAACGCGCCGTCGCGCAGCACCTTGCCGTTGGCCACGCAATTGAGCGCGACTCCGCCGGCGAGGCAGAGGTTCTTGGCGCCGGTTTCTTTGGCCAGGGAGCGAGTGAGCTTGAGCACAATCTCTTCTGTGACGGCCTGGATAGATGCCGCCAAGTCCATATCCCGGTTAGTGAGCAGGCTCTCCGGATTGCGCGCCGGCGCGCCGAATAATTCAGCGAACTTGTCGTTGGTCATCCTGAGCCCGGTGCAATAGTCAAAATAGGATTGGTCCAGGCGGAAAGTGCCGTCCTCTTTAACGTCGATCAGATTGTCGAGAATCAGGTCCTTGTATTTGGGCTCCCCATAAGGGGCGAGGCCCATGACCTTGTACTCGCCGGAGTTCACCCGAAACCCGGTGTAGTAGGTGAAGGCCGAATACAAGAGCCCTAGGGAATGGGGGAAATGTAATTCGCGGAACATTTCAAGTTTGTTGCCCGAGCCGTGGGCGACCGAGGTCGTGGCCCATTCGCCGACCCCGTCCATGGTCAGCACCAGTGCGTCTTCATAGGGCGAGGGGAAGAAGGCGCTGGCCGCATGGCTTTGATGGTGCTCGGCAAACAGCAGCTTGTTCTTCCAGTCAAAGTCCGGGTCATACTTTTGGAAGGTTTTTCGCAAGAGATCCTTTTGGAAAAGTTTCTCCTTCAACCATATTGGCATTGCTTCGCGGAAGGACGTAAACCCCCACGGCGCGAAGGACAGATAGGTCTCCAGCAGCCTTTCGAACTTTAAAAACGGCTTGTCATAAAAGGCGACAAAATCGACATCGCCCAAGGAGACACTGGCTTCCCGCAGGCAGTATTCGACCGCACACGTGGGAAAATCCGAGTCGTGCTTCTTGCGGGTGAACCGTTCTTCCTGGGCAGCGGCGATGATCTTGCCGTCTTCGATCAGCGCCGCTGCGCTGTCATGGTAGAAGGCTGAAATTCCAAGAATACGCAACGGGTTGGACCTCTAGAAAATCGTGTAGATGAACGGCGCGATGGCCGAACCTTGCGCCAGCACCAAAAGACCGCCAAACACCACCAGCATCACAATGACGGGCATTAGCCAGTATTTTTTTCGGGTGCGCATGAAGGCCCAAAGTTCGAGAATTGTGCTCATACGCTGTTCCTAAAATTGGTTTTTCATTGTTTCAGGGGACGGGCCGGGCGGCTCCCTTTCTATCCAATAAGACGTGGCCTCTTTATCGAATTGCAGGGGTAGGGGGATTTTTCCAAACAACTTCATCAAGAGAGCAATCGGTGTAATAGTAATGAAGAAAATCAGGCCTAAGATAATCGGGCTGACGATACGATGTAGGAGGAGGCCGAACCGGAACCAAACTTTGTTCAACGGGCGCAGCCAGCCGGGGACGATCAAAGCAACCGCCAGGAAAGCCAGGGCCACGGCTGTTGCCCAAAGCCTGATACTGTCTCCATACAAGAGCGGCCAGGCGGCGATAATCCCAAAGACCACGGCGAAAACAATACCGAAGGACCGGTCGGACCCCAGTTTGACTTCCTGATCTTGCCTGCCGAGTTCGGCATGGGTTTGTGAACTGCTCACTCGCGGGTCTCCTTACGCGTCTTCTTCCGGCACAAGCTCTTCATCCTCCTCCTCGACAATTTCAGGCATGCCGACCCAGCGCATGAACAGCGGCACCGCGCGCTTGCGCTCGGCATCCGTGGTGCCCTGGCCGGTCAGAAACGACCGGACAATCTTGGGCGAGAATATATCGCTGAATGTCATGTAGGACCAGAGCACCACCAACTCGCCGCAATGGGCCGGCAAGCGATCGACAGCTTTGTAAAGCCAATCACGGGTGGCGCCCTCGCGGGTTTCGCCGACTTTGACTTCCTGTTCCAAAAATTGCCGTAGCGCATTTTTAGCCTCTTTGACGATGATCGGTTTGTAGATCATCAGCACTCGGAATATGTCGAAATCGCCGAACTGGGGCGGATCATATCCGTCGGCCTTGGAGATGGCCTTCCAAAATCCTTCGGCCTTTTCGAGAATTTGCTTTTCCGCCGGAGACTGAACGGTTTGTTTGGTCTCTTGTTTTTTGAACTTACCAAGCAGACCGCCTTTCTTTTTCTCTTCTTTTTTCTTCTTCGGTTTCGGAATGCCATTAACATCGCTCTCAGCAAGGGCGGACCGGAATTCCTTGACGCGATCTTCCCAAATCAACAGGACAATGTTTTCCGTATCAGGTTTGTCGAACTCGTCGAAGAATGTGTGCTTGTGCAGTTGATCGGCGGAGATGCTGTCGGCCATGTTCCGGATACGCCGGTGGTTCAGCATATCCGGCACGATGAACTTGCGCACGGCGGCTATAAACACATCCGTAAATTTGGGATTGAGCGGAAAAGGTTCCTGGCTGTCATCCACGTGAAAGAGTGCAAGACGCGCTCTCAGAAAATCGCAGAAGTAATCGGTGAAGGCGGATTCAAAACTGTCGTGGGTCGCCTCCGCCTCGGCCGGCGCGGCTGCCGCCGCGGCCGCCGCCGCGTCACCTGACATCGCGCCTTGAAAGACTTGCTGTAATTCCAACGCCCGGTTCTTGATGTGCGCCTTGAAGTCTTCATCTCCCATTTGGCTGCATTGCTCCAGGAACTGGAGGGTGACCGTGGTCGATTTGGCGATCTCCGGGTCCAGCGCGCTTCCTGCTTCATGCGTGCCCAGCGCGCCGATAATCGTATCAACGGAACTGTCGATGGTCGACACGAGCGTATCCTTGTTCGCATCCGGACCGACGGAGGCGATCGCCGTGAGGATACTGCTCAAATTCTGTTCGTTACTCTCGTCCAAAGAAGGGGTCCTGATCACTTTCGAGTAGGCAGTCTCAACGTGAAGTAGGCCGCGCGAAGTGTATCCACACCTGCCCGGAATGTCACAGGTATACCGGTCAAGAACGGTAGGTCAAATCCCGGTTTTCCTATACAGGGAATGCGATGAAAAGCGAGATTGTTTTGGGGGAATGGCCCAGAGACGACATGTGATCGCAGGCCTAATATCCATGCTAGATTCGCCCGGCGCATATTCATGAAATCGATGGACTTGAATAAAATTATCAATTTCAAGAATAGAGCCTGATTTGTTAGTGTCATACCAGCGTACTAATTTTATGTTGTCGCCATGGACCAGTTACCAAGTTTATTCATTTCCCACGGCTCGCCGATGATCCTGCTGGATGACTGCCCGGCACGGCATTTCATGGCCCAGTACGGCCAGGAGATGCAGCGTCCCGACGCCATCCTGATGATTTCCGCCCATTGGGAGACGCACGGCGTCACCGTCGGTGGTGCGCCCAAGCCGCCGACCATTCACGATTTCTACGGATTTCCGGAGCCGTTGTACCGCTATCACTATCCGGCGACCGGTGCTCAGCATGTGGCTCGGCGAGCCTTTGAGCAGCTAAAGGGTGCGGGGTTCGATGTGGTGGAGGATGACGAACGGGGCCTGGATCACGGCGCCTGGGTGCCGCTGGCCTATATGTTTCCGGAGGGCGAAGTGCCGGTCGCGCAAATCTCCATACAGTCTCATCTGGGCGCTCGGCATCATTACGAGATGGGTAAGGCTCTGGCGCCCCTCAGAGATGAAAACATTCTGATCCTGGGTTCGGGGAATGCGACCCATGGGCGGCGCGCCGGCGACGTGAACGAGCCGGTCTTTGACTGGGTTGCTGCTTTCTCCGAGTGGATTCATGAGTGTGTCATGGAGAACCGGGCGGAGGACCTGATTGACTATTTATCTATAGGCCCCTATGCCTTTGAGAATCACCCGACGCCGGACCATTACGTGCCATTGTTAATCGCGTTAGGTGCTGCGGGTGAGAATGCCAGAGCCAAGAGGCTGCATACAAGTTATACTTACAGAACGATTTCAATGGACTCTTACGAATTCCATTAAATCAATGAATTAAAAGCTGGCATTAAGGTAGGCACGCGTTAACAGGGACTAGATTTTGAACGACGCCATCTCAGCTCCGGACCAGCCGGAAGCCAGCACCATCAGCGAAATCCAGCCGTGGGCAGATTCACTATGGAAGTGGATTGCCGCTTTCATGACGTTTGCCGCGCTCTTGTGGAATATTGATTTCTTCGAATGGTTCGGTTTTGCTTTTGTTCAGGAACAGTACTACGCGTTCATCATGGCCTTGGCGCTGCCGGTGGTGTTCCTCTCCGTCAGGATTGACCGCAGTTCCGACAAAAAAGTGCCGTGGTACGATTTCGTCCTGGCGGCGGTTTCGCTCGTCCTTCTGATTTACGTTTCCATCAATTTCCTCTGGTTGCGGGAATTCGGCCTGGGCGGCAGCACGACCTTCGCCATTACGCTGGGCGCAATCATTATGATCCTGGTTATTGATGGCCTACGTCGCTCCGCCGGTTACATCATGTTGGGCGTGGCGTTGGTGTTCATTATCTATGCGCCGTTGGGGCATCTGATCCCGGGACCGCTCGTGGGCTCCAAGACCGAACTTTGGCAGTTGGCGATCAATATGGGCTTTAACCCGAATGCCCTGTTCGGCATCCCATTGCAGGTCGGCACCACCATCGTGATTATGTTTATTCTGTTCGGTCAGGTTCTGTTCAAGGCCGGCGGGGGCAGATTCTTTACCGAATTGGCCATGGCCACCGTCGGGCACCGTCGGGGCGGGGCGGCAAAAATTTCCGTGGTGGCTTCGGCGCTGTTCGGCACAATTTCCGGCACCGCGGTGTCCAATGTAGTGACCACCGGTATTATGACGATCCCGTTGATGCGGAAGGCGGGCTATCGGGCGACCCACGCCGGCGCGATTGAGGCCGTGGCCTCCACGGGCGGACAGTTCATGCCGCCGATCATGGGTGCGGCGGCCTTCCTAATGGCGGAGATGATCGAGGTGCCCTATGCCGAGATTGCTCTGGCCGCCATCATCCCCTCGGTTCTGTATTACCTGGCGGTGTTCGTACAGGTCGATCTGATCGCGGCGCGGGACAATATCAAGTTCGTGGATGAAGAACTGCCCAGCGCTTGGGAAGTGTTCAAGGCCGGCTGGCATTTCATTATTCCCTTTGCCGTGCTGATCTACACCT
>JAYQGD010000034.1:7365-11252 GCA_038140415.1 Rhodospirillaceae bacterium | reverse complement strand
GGTCTCCCTCATCTTCTTTATCCCCGGCGTGAACGAGACCCTGCGCGTCAACGGCCGCGCCGAGATCATTGCCGATCCCGACGTGCTGGAACCGCTGTCCTTCAAGGGCAGCCCGCCGGTGACCGCCCTTAAAGTGCATCTGGAAGAGGCCTTCCTGCACTGCGCAAAGGCCATGATCCGCTCCAAACTGTGGGACCCTGACCACCACGTGGACCGAAAGGCGCTGACCCCGGCCGGACGCATGTTGGCGGATCAAATCGGCCAGAACCCGGATGAGGGCCAGGCCAGCTACGACGAAGCGATCCGCACGTCGATGGAGGACGAGGGCCGGGTTTGAGAAAACCTCTCGCTTCACTAGCTGCAATCCTGTTACTGGCGCTAACGCTCTCCGCCTGTCAGAGCAATACGGTCTCTATCAAAGGCACGCAAATCAGTCTCACCTATGAGACTCTCGGCCATGAACAAGTGAGGGAAATGGCCGCCGAAGCCGACAGAATTTATGCGGCGATCAAAAAATACTTGGGGCGCCCTGATGCTGAAAAAATTGATATTACGTACAGGCACGGAGGAAGCACCCGGTACTCGGCAATTTTCACAGAAAGCCGCCGGCACATTGATGTTGCCGCTGCTATTGTGACCCCTGAGGAAGTGTATGGTGTTTTGGCCCACGAGATGGTCCATGCTGCAGCCGGCGACGCGTACTTAGACAACTTATTTTTGTCTGAAGGACTGGCGCTGCATATCGAACTGGCCGAAAACCGGTGGTCGAAAGACGGCTCGCCAGAAAACGCAAATGAGGATCTTAAATACCTGGACGAGCTGGCTTTATCGGTGATTGAGGAACACGAGGACTCCAGTAACCCTGTTCAAGAGTTTTACGACAATCATGATGTATTTCGGGTTTATCTGGACGACGATCAACAGAAAGATCACCCAAATCGCGGAGATGCTTACTACGTCGCCGGCTCTTTCGTAGGCTATCTGGTTAAATGGCAAGGCATCAAAAAATTTATGGCGCTCTACGATTCAGGTAATTTCGAGAAAGTCTACGGCTACGATCTCGGGACACTGGCTTCGGCTTGGCGCACTGCCATCGGCCAGCCGAAAGAGGGCAGGAAATTCTTCCCCGTCAAACGGCGCCCGGCAACTTAACAGGATAGTGCGGGACATCCCGGCTCCCGGCGGCTAAACCACGCCTATGTATGAGACCTTCCTTGCGGTCCTGAATCTGGACCTGATCTGGACCTGCGCCATTTCTCTGCTGGCCGGGCTGATGCTCGGCTACACCGGCTGGGGCGGCGCGCTGGTCGCGATGCCTCTCTTGGTATTCCTGTTTGGTCCTGTCGAGGCCCTGCTGATCGTCATGATCGGCGCCGGGTTCGTGATCACCCCGCTGGTGCCCGATGCCGCTCGCCGGGCGAATTGGAAACTGATGCTGCCGCTGCTGATCGCGATGGTCGTTACCGTACCGGCGGGGAGCTGGATGCTGTTCTTCCTGGACCCGGATGTCACCCGGCGGATCATGGGTTTCATCATCGTCGCCGCCTCGATCCTGATGCTGACCGGGTGGCGCTATCGCGGGCCGATGAACGCCCTGGCCGGATCGCTGGTCGGAATCGTCTCCGGCGTGATCAACGGATTTATCGGGCTGGGCGGGCCGCCCCTGGTGATCTACATGCTGGCGTCCAACATGCCGTCGGCGGAACAGCGGGCCAATATCCTGATCGCCATGGCGGTGGTGACTCTGGTGATCCTGATCTCCATGGGCGTCGGCGGCGGGGTGAGCTTAGAAGGCGTCTATCGGGGGCTGATCGCCGCACCCTTCCAGATGGCGGGCGGCGCGTTCGGGGCTTGGCTGTTCAAAGTGGTGCCCGATGAGACTTTCAAGAAATTCTCGCTGATCGCGCTTGTCGTGCTGGGCGTATCCGTCGCGCTGTTCTAGCGCACCACGAAAATCACCATCTCGTCGGGCTCCAGCCGGTCGACCATGCGCATGGTCCCGTCGAGATTGTCTTCGCAGAATGCCCGCATCTCCTCCGGGTCCGCATAATAGAGCGTGTCTTCCCGCCGCGTGGCGTGAATGCTGAGCATATTGAAGCCGAGCGCGAGCCGGGTCTTGCCCCACAGATGGATGATGTTTTCCTGCACATAATCGAGCCAGGGATCATCCGCCGCTCCCATGTTGAGATTGTAGGTGCCGGAGACCAATGAGAAATCCGCTTCCTCAGTCGCCACATGGCTGCGGATGAACGTGGCGCGCTCGTCGCGGATGCTGCGCCGGGCTTGGCGGAGCATCTCGTCGGAAATGTCATAGCCGAAATACCGCGCGTTCCGGAATTCGGGCAGGTCCTTGTAGGCGTCGAACATGGCCCCATAGCCGCAGCCCAGGTCGTTGACGCTGAACTCACTTTGTCGGCCGGCCAGATCAAACAGCCCGGCAAAAATCTGAAAGCGCCGGTACTGCCGTTCCTCGTCGCGCCAAGCGACCGATTTGGGATGAGAGCCGTAGGTCTTTACCGCCCGGCTGAACACATCGTCGATGGGCCCCAGCAGCGACCGGTCATATTTGGGAGAGCCGTCTCGCCGGAAGCGGAACATCTCAGCGGGACAGCCAGTCCGGCGTCTCGGCGGAAATGCGCGCCTCGCCGGCAGTCATCGGGGCGCCCGAATCCAGCACTTCCAGGCGAATGAGGGCGATGCCCCTGCCCTCGTGGACGGACCGCAACTCGCCGGCGTTTTTGCCGTTGGCGATAATCTCGGCGCCGGGCTGCGCCTCGCCCTCGATCACCACGGGCAGCAGCCGTTTCTTGACCAGGCCCCGGTATTTGGTGCGCGCGGTCAATTCCTGGCCCATGTAGCAGCCCTTTTGGAAATCCACGCCGTTCAGCTCCTCGAAACCGCTTTCCAGCAGGATCGCCTTATCAACAACCATGTCCCGGCTGCCGTCCGGCAGGCCGAGCCGGAGCCGATGCGCGTCATAGACGTCCGCCGCGACCTCTTCGCCGAAGCTGTTCACATCCGCGCCGGCCGGCACAAAGGCGCGCGCGCCGGCACCCGCCAATCGGGGGTCCACAAACACCACCATGTCGCCCAAACGCGTCGCCGCCCCGGCGTCCGCCGCCAGACCCAGCGCCGGTAAGGCGCCGTCGCCGAAGATCGCCGCCACCCGGCAATCCTCCGCCGGGATGATCTCAACCTTGGAACGCAGGCGATAAAGCTTCAGGCGTTTGAGCAGGTCGTCCATCCGCTCTGCCTCGCAGTCCAGCAGCAGGTCGTCTCCGTCCGCCGCGATAAACATGTCGTGTAGGAACTTGCCCTGGGGCGTCAGGAACGCGGCATAGATGGCCCGATCCGCGCTGATCTTTTCCACATCATTGGAGATCAGGCCCTGCAGGAACGGACGCACATCCGCTCCGGATAACCGGAGGACGGCGCGCGACGGCAAATACGCATGGTGATGAGTGCTCATGTCCCCAATATAGCCCGGCGCGGGCTAAGAGCAATTGTCATCCGCGCCGCTTCAACCCGAAAGATTGCAAATCCCCCCGCTTCCCTATAAACGGCGGCCATGCATATCACGATGATGGATGACTCGATCGCCTTCGATGGCGAGACGCCGGACGACCGCCCCCTGGGTGGCGCAGAGAAGGCCTTTGTCCGCCTGGCCGAAGCGCTTGCCATGCGGGAGCACGAGGTGGCGGCCTTCACCCGGTGCGAGACGGCGAAAACCATCAACGGCGTGGACTGGCTGCCCTGGGATACGCCGCGCCCGCCCTGGACCGACGTGCTGCTGGCCTTCCGCAAACCGGCGCTGTTGCAGGAAATCGATGATGCGGAGAACAAGACGCTCTGGGTGTGGAACAAGCCGGACTATCTGAACAAACCGG
>JAYQGD010000034.1:0-7265 GCA_038140415.1 Rhodospirillaceae bacterium | reverse complement strand
GCGGAGAACAAGACGCTCTGGGTGTGGAACAAGCCGGACTATCTGAACAAACCGGCGGCCCAGGCGGTGTTGGAAGCCGTGCGCCCGGCCATCGTGTTCACCGGGGAGTTTCACCGCCGAAGCTGGAAACCTTGGCGGGAGTTCAAGATTGCCCCGATCACGCCCGGTGTCGGCGACGTTTACCTGATGGATCAGGGAGAGACGGAAGATGATCCGCTTCCCCGGCCGGTGGCCATCACCACGACCCACCCGCTGCACGGCCTGGACAAGATCGTACAAGTGTGGCGGCGCGGTATTCACCCGGGAAATGAGGCGGCCGAGCTGCATATTTATTCTGCTGCACTGATGCGCGCCAAAGCCGGCGGCGAGGTCGATCCCCGTTTGGCCGGCGTGTTCGCCGCGATTTCGGCGGCTGAGTCCCAAGGCATCCAAATCAAAGCGCCCATGGCCGACGCCCCCATGGCCGACGCCTACCGGGCGGCCCGGCTGCATTTTTACCCGCTGATCACCGGGGAAGCCTACGCCTCCACGCTGGCGGAAAGCCAGGCCGCCGGTCTGCCGGCAGTGGTTCTAGGCGGCGGCGATACGCGGCTGATCGAGGAGCGGGTGCGCAACGGCCAGTCCGCCTATATCGCGCCGGATGAAGCGGCGGTGGAGAATCTTGCCCTGGAGATTCTGGCCAAAGAGGGAATCATGTATAAATCCTTGCACCGGGATGCGTTGACCTTGCAGCGCGGACCGAACTGGCGGGAAGCCGCCATCGAATTCGAAGAACTTTGGGGCTAGACTCGGACTCATGAACGTTCTGTTCGTTTCCTCGACGCGGGTCGGCGACGCCATTATCTCCACCGGATTGTTGGAGCGAATTTTAGCCGACCATCCGGACGCCCGGATCACGGTCGCCTGTGGCCCGGCCGCGGCCCCTCTATTCGAGCGCGTGCCCAACCTCCAACGCATCATCGTTCTGGATAAGATGCTGTTCTCGCTCCATTGGCTTCGGCTTTGGCTGCTCTGCATCGGCACGTTCTGGAACCTGATCATTGATCTGCGCAACGCGCCGGTGACTTATATCTTGGCGCGCAAGAAGCGCAAGGGCATGGCCAAGTCCCGGGAGGCCGAACGCCGGGTCGAAATGATCGCCCGGGTTCTCGACCTGCAGGAAGTCGCTGCGCCCAAACTTTGGACGGGCTCGGAGGAAGAACAGGCGGCAAAGGACCTGATCCCCGACGGCGGCCCTGTCCTGGCGGTCGGGCCGACGGCCAACTGGCGCGCCAAAACCTGGCGCAGCGAGTATTTCGCCGAGCTGATTGCGGAACTGACCGGCGACAACGGCATCCTGCCGGGCGCGCGGGTGGCGATCTTCGGGCGGGATGACGAACGGCCGATGGTCTTGCGCCTGATCGACGCCCTGCCCGCCGACCGGTGCATTGATTTGGTGGGCCGGCTTGATCTGCTCACCGTTCATGCCTGTCTCAAGCGCTGCGACTTTTATGTGGGTAATGATTCCGGGTTGATGCATCTGGCCGCCGCGTCGGGCCTGCCGACCTTGGGCCTGTTCGGCCCGACCCAGGAAGCGCTCTATGCGCCCTGGGGAGAACACACCGGCATCGTGCGCACCAAGGTGCCGTTTGAGGAAATTTTCCCACCAGACTTTGACCACCGGACATCGGATTCCCTGATGGACAGCCTGACGGTGGAGATGGCGGCGACGGGTGCGCGCGATCTCTGGGCCCGCTGCCGGGGGGCGGCAGAATGAGCGCACCCAAACTCTCCGCCGTGATCAGCATCCACAACGAGGAAGACCGGCTCGCGGACTGTCTGGAGAAACTCACCTTTGCCGACGAAATCGTCGTTGTGCTGGACCGCTGCACCGACCGCTCCAAGGAAATCGCGGCCCTGTTCACCGACCGGCTGGTCGACGGCGGCTGGGACAAAGAAGGCGACCGGCGGAACGCGGCCATTGCTGCCTGCAGCGGCGACTGGATATTGGAAGTAGACGCCGACGAACACGTGCCGGCGGAACTGGCCCGAGAAATCCGCGAAACGATTGAGACCACAGCCTATGATTGGCACGAAATTCCCGTCGACAATTACATCGGCGGCAAGCTGGTGCGCCATGGCTGGGGCGCCTCCTACGGCAAGGCCGCCTACCCCGGCCTGTTCCGCAAGGGCGTTAAAACCTGGGGGCTGCAGCGGGTGCATCCCCGCCTTGCCTGGACCGGCAAAAAAGGGCCGATGCTCACCAACCGGTTGAACCATTATGTGGACCGGGGAGTTTCGGACATGATCCGGCGGCTCGATTCCTATTCCACCGCGCGCGCCAAGGACATGCGGGAAGAAGGGAATATCGGCAGCTATCCAAACAATATCCGGCGGCTGTTTTCCCGGTTTTTCAAATGCTATGTGGCGCGCAAGGGCTACAAGGAAGGCGGCTACGGCTTTCTGATCGCCTTGTTCGCGGGCCTGTTCCCGCTGGTGTCCCACATCAAGGCCCGGCACGAGGACGACTGACCATGGCGCGGATTGTTCTCGCCGACGACGGCATCGAATTCGACGGCAACAGCCCCTCCCAAGGCCCCCTGGGCGGCGTGGAAAGCTCCGTCGTCAATCTCTGCCGGGAATTGGCCGCGCGCGGTCACAGCGTTCATGTGCGCAACATGTGCCGTGAAGCGCGGGAGATTGACGGTGTTGAATGGGCGCCGCTAAGCCAGGGCCTCCCCGACAGCGCCGATCTCTATATCGCCAACCGGGGCGACAAGCTGATCAAGCTGATGCCGGAAGCCAAGCGCACGGTGTTCTGGATCCACAATCCCGCCCGCTATCTGCTGAAGTGGCGCTATCTCTCCAAGCTTTGGCAGGTAAAGCCGGCGATCATCTTTATCGGCGAGTATCACGCCACCACCTACCCGGCTTGGGCGCCGGGCGGTGACCGCATCGTCATCCCGTACGGCATCGAGACGGTTTTCCGGGAGGTCGAACCTTTCAGCGAGACCCCGCCCCGCCGGGCAATCTTCACCTCCAATCCGCTGCGCTCTCTGGATTGGCTGCTGGACCTCTGGGCGGGCGAGATTCGGCCAAACGTGCCCGATGCGGAACTCCACATCTTTTCGGGCGCGGTCACCTACGGCAAAGTCGGCGACGGCAAGGCAACACCGATGGAGCTGGTGCTGGAGAAGGCCCGATCGCTGGCAAATCAAGGCGTCGTGGTCCGCGATCCGGTGTCCAAACAACAGCTCACTGAGGAGTTTAAGAACGCCCGCGTAATGCTGTATAAGGGCGATGAAAATGAGACATTCTGTCTGGCGGTCGGCGAGGCGCAAGCGGCCGGCGTCCCGGCGGTGGTTCAGCAACTGGGCTCGGTGGTCGAACGTGTCATTCACGGCGCCACCGGTGCATTAACGGAGAACGATCAACAATTTGCGGCGGCGGCCGTTTCGCTTTTGACCGATGACGCTCTTTGGCGGCAGCAACATGAAGCCGCTCAGGCGCAGCAACGGTCCTGGACATGGGCCTCCGCCGCGGAAGCTTTTGAGAAACTGATCCCTAGATGAAAATACTGCAAGTTATGGCCGGCGCACGATACGGCGGCGCCGAAGCCTTCTTTACCCGCCTCGCCACGGCGCTGAACAAAACCGATATCGATCAACGGGTCATCATCCGGCGCGATGCGGACCGCGCACGCCTGCTTCGCGACGGCGGGGTTGAGCCCATCGAACTGGGCTTCGGCGGGCTGTTGGATTTCAGGACCGGCATGGCGTTACGCCGGCGGATCAACGAGTTCAAGCCGGATGTGGTGCTCAGCTGGATGAACCGGGCGACCTCCATGTGCCCCCGCGTGAAGGATGGGTTCCATGTCGGCCGGCTGGGCGGCTACTACAATCTCAAATACTATCGGAAATGCGACCACCTCATCGCCAATACGACGGACATCGCGGACTACCTGCGCAATAACGGCTGGCCGGCGGAGAAGGTGCACTATCTGCCCAACTTTGTCGGGGCCAAGCGTGTCGCGCCGATCAACCGGCGGGAATTCTTTACGCCGGAAAAGGCGCCCCTGGTTCTGGCCTTGGGCCGCTTACACGAGAACAAGGCTTTCGACGTCCTGTTGAACGCCATCGCAAGGGTGCCGAACGCCTATCTGTGGCTGGCCGGCGAGGGCGACCTCCGCCAAAAACTGGACCAGCAGGCCGAAGTTTTGGGTATCAAGCCGCGCGTGCGCTTTCTGGGCTGGCGCGAAGACACCGAGGCCCTGTTCGCCGCAGCCGATATCTTTGTTTGCCCGTCCCGGCATGAGCCGCTCGGCAATGTGGTGATCGAAGCCTGGGCGCAGGGCGTGCCGGTTGTCGCTGCGGACAGTCTCGGTCCCGGCACCCTGATCAATCACGGCGAAAATGGCGTGTTGGTCCCGGTCGACGATGCCAATGCGTTGGCGCGCTCCCTCAAGCGTGTGGTCGAGGACGATGATCTTAGGGCTGAATTGGCCCAGGGTGGATTGGAAACCTACGAAGCCAATCACACCGAACAGATTGTAGTGGAGAAGTATCTCTCCTTCTTTGAAAGCGTCGCCAGGACAAAACAGGATACGGATAAAGACTGATGTGCGGCATCGCCGGCTATATCGTTCAGGAAGGCGCGCCCGACAGCGGGCCGATGGACCGGATGCTGGAAACCCTCGCCCATCGCGGACCGGACGGCCGGGCCAAGGCCTCCGTCGGCGGCACCTCGCTGGGACATGTCCGCCTCGCCATCATTGATTTGGAGACCGGCGACCAGCCCTTCGTCAGCCAGCACGGCACGGTTCTGATCGCCAACGGCGAGGTCTACAATTTCGTCGAACTGCGCGACGGCCTGGGCGACGAGAAATTTTCCACCAATTCGGATTGCGAGCCGCCGCTGCGCCTGTTTGATTTGAACGGCAAAGGCTATGCCGAACAGTTGCGGGGCATGTACGCCATCGCCATCACCGAGGCCGGCGGCGAAAAACTGCATCTCAGCCGCGATCCGTTCGGCATCAAGCCGCTATATTATACACCCGTCACCGGCGGTATCGCCTTCGCCTCGGAGCCGCAGGCCCTGATCAAAGCGGGTTTCATTGAACCGGAAGTCCGCCCCGAATCCCGCAACGACCTGTTACAGCTTCAATTCACACGGGGCGCCGAGACGATCTACCAGGGCATTTCCCGGGTCCTTCCGGGAGAGACATTGTCCGTATCGCCGGCCGGGATGGAACGCACCGCGCTCAAACCCGCCCTGCCGGACGCCGCGCCGGCCGATTGGACAGAAGACGAGGCGCTCAAACGGCTGGACGAAGCCTTTATGGACAGCGTCGCCGTTCACCAGCGGTCCGACGTGCCCTACGGCATGTTCCTCTCCGGCGGTGTGGATTCGTCCGCCGTCCTGGCCGCCATGCGGGACCTCAACGACACACCGGTCGAATGCTTCACCGCAGGCTTCTCCGGCTCAAACGCCACCGACGAACGAGAACATGCCGAACGGGTCGCCAAGGCCGCCGGCGCGCGCCACCATGCCGTTGATTTCAACGAAGGTGATTTTTGGGCGCTTTTGCCGCGCATCGCCGAAATTCTCGACGATCCGACCGCCGATTACGCCACGCTGCCCACCTACAAGCTGGTCGGCCTGGCGGCGGAGCATGGCCTCAAAGTGATCCTGAGCGGCGAAGGCGGCGACGAATTGTTCGCCGGCTACGGCCGCTACCGGCGGCTCCTCCGGCCCAAGCTGTTTGGCGGGCGGGATATGCGGCGGAAAGGCCTGTTCGACGGGCTGGGTATTTTGCGGGACAAATCGGCGGATGCGAAAATCGAATCCCCCGCCTCCGAGAACTGGACCAGGCTGCAGACGGCGCAGGCGCTCGACTGTCAGGACTGGCTGCCCAATGACCTGCTGATCAAGCTGGACCGCTGCCTGATGGCGCACAGTGTCGAGGGCCGGACGCCGTTTCTCGACCCGGTCGTCGCCGATGTCGCCATGCGGCTGCCGGATGATCTGAAAGTGCGCGACGGACAGGGGAAATACCTGCTGCGCAAGTGGCTGGAACAAAAACTGTCCGAAGCGGACCCGTTCGCCAAGAAGCGCGGGTTTACCGTCCCGGTCGATGAGTGGATCGGCAGAAAGGCCAAACAGGCCGGCGAACTGGTCGCGGCGCAGGACGCCATCGGCGAAATCGCCGAGCCCGGGAAGGTGCGCGATTTGTTTAAGTCGCTGGAGGGCAATCCGGCGCGCCACGCCGGTCAGGCTGCCTGGCGGCTGTTGTTCTATGCGCTCTGGCATCGGGCGAACATCCAGGGCAAAGCGCCCGTCGGCGATGTGTTCGAAACTCTCTCTGCCGGCTAGGCCGACAAAGGGGCTGAAATCGCGTCCGAATCGTGTAGTCTGCGCCCATGTTTGACTACTTTACGATCCACGTTCTCGCTCTGATTTTCGTCGCCGCGCAGTTCGGCGGCATGGCGTTCTTTGCCTTCCTGTTCACGCCGCTGGTGTTCAAGTTCGTGGAGCGCGAGGACGCGGCAAAGTTCCTGCGCCAGGTGTTCCCGGTCTATCACCGGGTGATGGCGGCGATGGCGATCATCCCCGCCCTGATCCTGGTCGCCGGACATGCCTATATGGTGGAGGTGGTCAGCCTGCTGGCGGTGGCGGCCGTATTTCTGTTCGCCGCCCGGGTGCTGGTGCCGATGGCGAATACGGCCCGCGAGACCGGCGACCAGGCCAAATTTTCCAAAATTCATCGCATCAGCGTCATTCTGCACATGATCCAGTTCATCGTGGTGTTCGTCATGTTCATCCGGCTGGCGCAGTGAGGGGACGAGGATGGCTGACATGACCGACCTCACCATCATCAAGCCGGACGACTGGCACGTGCATCTGCGCGACGGGGAGATGCTGAAGGCGGTCGCGCCCTGGACCGCGGGGCAGTTCGGCCGGGCCATTATCATGCCCAACCTGCCCGACCCGGTGACCACGGCCGCCCAGGCCGCCGATTATCGCCGGCGGATCCTGCAGGCCCTGCCCGACAGCGCCATCGACGCCGGCTTCCTGCCACTGATGACCATCTATCTGACCGACCGGACCGATCCGGAAGACCTGGCCCAGGGCTATGTGGACGGCGTGTTTACCGCCGCCAAACTGTATCCGGCGAACGCCACCACCAATTCGGCCCATGGCGTTTCGGATGTCAGCAAGATCTATCCCGTGCTGGAGAAGATGCAGGAGATCGGCATGCCGCTCCTGATCCACGGGGAAGTGGTGGA
>JAYQGD010000033.1:2570-11350 GCA_038140415.1 Rhodospirillaceae bacterium | reverse complement strand
CGTATCCTGCACGCCGCCAAGGGGATACCCTCCTGGCGAGTGGCGCTGATGCCCTGGATGCTGGTGGTGTCCGGCCTGGTCGAGGGCGCCGGGCTGTTGGCGCTGGTCCTGGCGATCTATCCGCAGCCCCTATCTGCCGGCTCCGTATTGCCGCTGGCCGGATTGGCCCTGATCGTCGCCAACGTGCTTCTGTGGCGGGCCTATGTCACCAAGGCCGCCGTAAACGGCATCGGCCCCCTGTCGCAGGTGATCCTCTATAAAGCCACGCAGGTAATCCTGCTGGTGGGCAATCTGCTGCCGGCCATCCTGTTCCTGGCCTATATGACTTGGTCGCCGGACGGCCCGGCCTGGCTCCTCGGCATCGGCGGCGGCTTCGCCGTCATGGGCGGGGCGTTGTGGAAAGCCACTGTGATCACCCGTGCCTGCCACCAGCAGGGATTTGCCCTGGCCCGCTATCCGCAGCGGGGCTCCGGCGCATTTGCGGCGCCGAGATTGGGGAATAAGTAGCTACTTCTCCCCGAACACCTCGGCGACGGTCTTCATCACCTTGCGGGTGTCGCCCCGGCGGAAGGTCAGCCCGGATTTATCGAAGAACTCGAGCACCTCGATGGCGAGGTTGCGGCCCGTATCGGTTTGATCGCGGAACTCGGCCGCGCCGAAACCGTCGCCGTTCGCGCCCTGGTCCAGCTTTTCCACGACCGCCGCCAGTTCGAGGACGGCCTCGGGCAGGAAGAACCGGTTCTTGGCCACCTGCTTGACCATGCCCAGCTTGGCGATGCGGACCAGATATTTCTCCAGGTCCTTGTGATCCACGTTGAGCTGATCGGCCAGTTCGCGGACCACCGGGGGCCGGGTGAATTCCGCCTCCAGGATCGGCTTCACCTTGTTCCAAAGCTGGGTGTCTTTCTTGGACATCGTGGGCTCGAACCCCGGCAGGCAATAGCCGGCGCCAAGATTGATGACCTGCTTATCCTCGACCAGCCGGTCCAGCACGCTCTGAAACACCGGCACCGGGATGCGGGTCGAACACGCCGAGCGCAGGCCATGGGTGTTGAGCCCGGCCTTGTCCGGGTTCTTTTCGTGCCAGGCCTTGAGATTGGCCAGCGTCTCCTCATTCAGCGCCCGCCAGTGATCGGGGGAGAACGCAATGGGCGCGGCCTCGGTCCCACCGACGAACATCTCCACCATCTCGAAAATGGTTTCCTGATCTTCCGACGTCAGGTTCCAGGCGGTGGTGAAGGCCTTCAGATCAATGCCCGCCGGATTGTTGGCGAGGAGCACCGCCAGGGCCTCGTCCGCATCCCGCTGATCCATATCCGCGAGGAAGGCCAACCGTTCCGGCTTGGCGCGATTGCGGGCCGGGGAAAACGGATCAATCACCCGGCCGCCGGCCAACGTCCGTTGCGCCGATTGGTCCCGGAGGATAAAGCCGTCGCCTTTGAGCGCGCCGATCTGCCGGTCGAGGACAATCTGCACCAGCCCGTCTTCTCCGGGCGCGAGAGACTTTTCGCCCAGGATCGCCACCCGGCCCAGCACCTCCGCCGCACCCAGATGCACATGCACCGGCGTCCAGTGGCGGAGCGACTTGGCTTCGCCGGGCAGAACCCGGATGCGGGCGTCAAACCGGGGCACGGGCCTATGAATTTCCGGGCTTACGAGCCAGCCACCGCGATGCACTTCCGAACGGCGCAAATCAGGTCCGGTCAGGTTCACGGCGCAGCGCTGGCCGACGACACCGGTCTCGGACTCCTGGTTCTGTGCGTGGATGCCCCTAACCCGCGCTTCCCAGCCTTCCGGCGAGATCACCAGATGGTCGCCCACGGAAACTTTGCCGGAGAAGACAGCACCGGTCACAACAAGGCCGGCCCCCTGCACAGTAAAGCAGCGGTCGATGGCGAGGCGAAAATGTCCCTCCCCCTGTTTCTCGCCGACGATATCGGTCAGCGCCTCCAAGTGTTCCTTGATCGCATCCACCCCGTCGCCGGTGATGGCGGAGACCGGCATGATATCCGCGCCCTCCAGGCAGGTGCCGTCGAGCAGGAGTTCGATTTCCGCCTTGGCCTCGTCAATACGGGCGGCGTCTACCCGATCGATCTTGGTGAGCGCGACGATCCCGTCGGTCACCCCCAGCAGATCGAGGATGGCCAGATGCTCTTCGGTCTGGGGCATGGGTCCGTCGTCGGCGGCGACGATCAGCATGGCGTAATCGATGCCGGTCACGCCCGCCAGCATGTTGCGGATGAACTTCTCGTGGCCCGGCACATCGACGAAGCCCAACACATGCCCGCTCGCCAACGGATGGTAGGCAAATCCCAGATCGATGGACATGCCGCGCTTCTTCTCTTCCGGCAGCCGGTCCGTATCAATGCCGGTCAACGCGCGGACCAGCGCCGTCTTGCCGTGATCGATATGGCCGGCCGTGGCGATGATCATGATTTAAGGCCCAGGCCGGACAATTGGCCGAGGAAGGTGTCCTCATCCTCCAGACAACGAAGGTCCAGCAGGAACGCATCGTCCTGGGTCCGGCCGATGACCGGGATGGGCAAGGCGCGGAGGGCGGCGGCCAGTTTCTTGAGCGCGCTGCCACGACTTCCCTGCAGCGGCTCGATGGCCAGGGCAACGCTGGGCAGACGCTCCACCGGCAACGATCCGCTGCCGATCTGGCTCTGCACCTCGACCGTGCGGACCACGTAGTTTTCGCCAAGCGCGTCAGCGACGGGAGCCTTCACCCGGTCAGCCACCGCGCGGATATCCGCTTCGGCGCGGGCCAGCAAGCGGATGGTCGGCACCCGCTGGGCCAATCTGTCCGGATCACGGTAAAGCTGCAGCACGGCGGTCAACGCGGCGATGGTAACCTTGTCGAGGCGGAGCGCCCGTTTCATCGGGTTCTTCTTGATCTTTTGGACCAGTTCCTTCGTGCCGACGATGAGCCCGGCCTGCGGCCCGCCCAGCAACTTGTCGCCGGAAAAGGTCACCACGTCCACGCCGTTGGCCAAGGTCTCCTGCGCCGTCGGTTCATGCGGCAGGCCATAGCGGCTAAGATCGACCAGCGTGCCGCTGCCCAAATCCTCGATCAGGGGCAGATTGTGTTCACGGGCCAGGGCCGACAGTTCCTTGCCGGTGACTTCCTTGGTGAAGCCCTGAACCGTGTAGTTGCTGGTGTGCACCTTCATCAGCGCCGCGGTCCGGGGGCTGATGGCTTCGGCATAATCTTTCAGATGGGTGCGGTTGGTGGTGCCGATCTCGATCAGCTTGGCCCCGGCGCGCTTCATGATATCCGGGATGCGGAATGCGCCGCCGATTTCGATCAACTCACCACGGGACACCGGCACCTCTTTCCGGTTGGCCAGGGTATTGAGCACCAACAGCACGGCAGCGGCATTGTTGTTGACCACAGTCGCGGCCTCCGCGCCGGTGATTTCCGCCAGCAGGTCATCGATATGGGTGTCCCGGTCGCCCCGCTTACCGCTCGCCAGATCGTATTCCAGGTTGGACGCCCCGCCGGCGACCACGCACATGGCGTCGATGGCCTCCTGCGGCAGGGGTGCGCGGCCAAGATTGGTGTGCAAAACCGTGCCGGTAAGGTTGATCACGGGCCGCAACGAGGGCGCGCTCATTTGCGATAACCGATCATTGAGCCGGCCGATGACGGCGGCTTCTTCAGTCAGCGGCAGCGCCGCCTCTCCTTTGTCCGCCAGCGCGCGGCGGGTCTCGACGATTACCTGACGGAGCGCTTCGGTGCACATCTGATGACCGTATTCATCAAGGAGAGGCTGCGCGGCGTCCAAGCGCAACAGCTTGTCGACGGACGGAATTGAGGACTGGAGGGATTGTGTTTCTTTGGCCATGGCTGTCAGCTCATCACGGAGTTGATCAAAACAGGCGCGCTTCAACCTGCGCCCGCGACTGAACGCTAGACCCCTGCCGGAGTCCCGTCAAGGCGGCATACCGGTGCCTAAGGTCACAATGTGGTGGCTGGGGTTACCCCTCGTTCTTGATCGGGTTCCGCAGCACGCCGATACCGGAGACCTCGACCTCGATCACGTCGCCGTCTTTCATCCAGATCGGGGGCTCGCGCCGGGAGCCGACGCCGCCGGGCGTACCGGTGCTGATCACGTCGCCCGGCCGCAGCGTGTGCACGGTCGAGATATACTCGATCAGCTTTTCGATCTTATGGTCCATCATGCCAATGCTGGTATCCTGCATGACCTCGCCGTTGAGCCGGGTTACTAGCGTGTGGCCGTACGGATCGCCCCACTCGTCCGGGGTCACCATCCAGGGGCCGAACGGGCCGGTGCCTTCGAAGTTCTTGCCGGGGCAGAACTGGATCGTGTGGCGCTGCCAGTCGCGCACCGTGCCGTCGTTGAAGATCGAATAACCGGCGACATGGCTGAGCGCATCAGCCTGCGAAATATGCCGGCCGCCTTTGCCGATGATCACCGCCATCTCGCCCTCAAAATCCAGCATGTCGGAGACATTGGGTTTGATCAGCGGATCGCCGTCGGCAATGAGGCCATGGTTGGTGCGGATGAACAGCATGGGCTCGGCTTGGGTGCCCCGGCCGGTTTCTTCCGCATGGTCCAGATAGTTCACACCGGCGCACCAGATCACCGGCGTATCGGGGATCAACGGCAGAAGCTGCACATTGTCGAGGGAGTCATCCGCAGCCTTGCCATCGGTCGCCGCGCGGGCTTTCTCGATACCGCCGTCGGTGTTCAACAAGCCCATCATGGTCGTGGGCAGATCAGATGCGGCGCTGGACAAGGCCACAAACCCTTTGTCGTCGGTCATCACGCCGACACCATCCACACCGTCTTTCCGATAGCTCATCAGTCTCATCGGATATCTCCTCAAAGTATGTTTCGAAATTTGGCCGGGTTTTGCCAGATTAGGCGGCGCGCTTCAAACGGTTAGTCTGGCGTCGCCGCCGCCTGCTGTTTTTGCGCTTTTCGCCCGGCGTCGTTCTCGCTTTTGGCCAAGTAGCTGCCGGCGAACACGATCATGGTGCCGCCGATCCAGATCCAGATGGACGGTATCTCGGCGAAGAAGATGAACCCCCACAAGGAGGCGAACACCAGCCTGAAGAAACTGAAGGGCTCCACCGCGCCCACATCGCCCAGCTTGTAGGCCCGGATGATGCAAAGCTGCACCAGCGCGCCCAGCAAGCCGATCACACAGATCAGCGCCATCTGCTCCCAGGTCGGCCACACCCAGACAAACAGCGACGGGATAAAGGACAAGACCGCGATAGTGCAGGCGGTGTAGAGCACAATCGTCGGCGTGCGCTCGGTGCCGGCCAGACTTTTGGCGATCACTTTGCCTGTGGCGGAGAAGACGCGGGACACGAGAACCAGAATGACGCCCAGGCTGATGATTTCAACGCCCGGCCGGACAACCACCAGCACGCCCGCAAAACCAAACAACAGCGCGAAGGTCCGCTTGCTGTCCGGCTTTTCGCCCAGGAATAAAATCGCGCCCAGCACGGCGAACAGGGCCGTCGACAGGTTCAATGCGGTCACTTTGGCCAGCGGCAGAATGCTCAGCGCCCAGAACCAGGTCATGCCGCCGACGGTCTGGAACGCGCCCCGGGCGATGTGGGTATAGGGCCGTTCGGTCTTTAACTCGTTCATCCCGATTTTCATAAACACCGGCAGCAAAAGCGCGATGGCGATCAACTGGCGAAAAAAGAAAATCTCGAACGGATGCATGTCCGTTTCCGCGGTATGGCGCACCACCGCATGCATGGACGCGGCGATGCCGGCGGCCAGGGTCATCATGAACATGCCCCGGACGTTGGAGGGAATGGCGTCGATCATCGCGCCGGCTTTTTCCAGCGCGGTCAACGCGGCCCCCCGGCCCTATGAAGGCGACTATTCGTTGGTTTGATCCTTGGCCCGGACCAGGGGCATGAACGGCCAGGCGGACGGCATCTCGCCGACTGTCACCTCAATCAGAACCGGACCGTCGGCTTTGAAGGCTTCTCTGAGCGCGCCGCGCAATCCTTCAGGGGAGTCCGTGCGCATCCCCATCACGCCGAAGGCTTCGGCCAGCTTGACGAAGTCCGGGTTCTTCAGTTCGGAGGCGATGTAGCGGCCGTCGAACGTCTCTTTCTGGTTGCGCTTCACATTACCGAAGGCGCTGTCATTGAAAACAACGGTAACCGTGTTGATGCCGTGCTGGGCGGCGGTGGCCAACTCTTGGACATTAAACATAAAGCCGCCGTCTCCGGTGATCGCCACCACTTGCTTGTCCGGGTTGGCGACCTTTGCACCCAGCGCCGTCGGGAAGACATAGCCGAGCGTCCCCTGATAGCCGGACTGGATCATGGTGCGCGGCGCATAGACCGGAAACCCGAACCAGGCGTAAAAGCCGATCTGGGTCACGTCGAAACAGGCGATGCCGTCTTCCGCCAGTTCCTCCCGAACGACCATGGCGTAAGAATGCTGCGGATCAAGCGTGGCGAAATCGGACATGATCTTGGACTTGTGACCGGCCAGCTCCTCTTGCCGGTTGTCCCGGCTTTGATTGTGCCGCTGCAGCCGGTTGACGATTTGGGTTAACGTCTTCTCCGCCGTGGAGACGATATGGATATCCGGCGTCGCCACATTCAACGATTGCTTGGGATCAATATCGATGCGGATCAGCTTCTGGCCGTCGACCTTGGGCCAGCTTCCCGGCGACTGATAGCGGGTGCCGACGGCCAGAACTACGTCGATCGTGTGCCAAATATCCTTGGCGCAAATCAGGTTCTGCGCCAGATAGTGCCGGGAATCGATCGCCCCATGCCCATGGGGTGAAGTATAGACCGGCGCCTGCAGGTCGTCCGCCAATGCGAGCAACGGTTCTTCCGCGCCATAAATACCGCCGCCGATAAAGATGCCCGGGTTTTCCGCATTACCCAAAAGCGCCGCGGCCTGTTCGACCAGATCCTCGTCGGGTTCTGGATCGTATTCGTGGAAGTCATCGACCGGGTCCAGCAGATCCACCTCGCCGGGCTTGGCCATGATGTCGGGTGCCATCTCCAGCATCACCGGCTGCTTGCGGCCCGTGTTCAACTGAACGAAAGCTTCCTGCACCTTGGCCGGCGTGTCCGTCGCGCTTTCCGCCCTCCCCCGCCATTTGGTGACCGACGCCAGTGCGCCCGGCTGATCGGCGAGTTCGTGAAGCTGGCCGATCCCCTGGCCAATAAACTTGGATGGAATCTGCCCCGCCAGACAGAGGACCGGGGCGCCGCAGGCATGAGCCGTGCATAGCCCAGAAGCCGCGTTCAACACGCCCGGCCCCGGCACCACCAGATTAACACCGACACGGCCCGTCGACTGGGCATAGCCGAACGCCATATACGCCGTGCCCTGCTCATGACGAGTGTGGATGACACGAATGGAGTCCTGCTCCCGGTACAGCACGTCGAACAGCGGGTCCAACTGCGCGCCCGGCAGCGCAAAGATGGTGTCCACGCCATAGCTCTTGATCGACTGCACCAGCGCCTCGGCGCCGCTCATCGTCGTCATGAACTCTCCCCGTGCCAATAAAAAGAAGGCCTCTCCGGGGACCGGAAAGACCTCGCTACTTTAACCGTAGAAAAACGCGCCGCAAGACTTCTGAGCGGCTGTGATCAGAGGCTTTTTTGCGCCCCCATCCGCGCCAGGAATGCGGCTTTAGAAGTGGACCCAAGCAACATCACGGCGCAGCCGAGAATCTTGTCTTTGCGATCCGGGCCGGCAGCCGGGCAATTGTCCTCTTCCAGACTATGATGCACACGCTGGTCGGCCTTGCCGCTGCCGGTGATGGCGTGGGGCAGATCGGATTCCCGCCGGCCGTCAGGCTCTTCCTTGGAGCGGATGCGGATATCCGGATCAACGCCCTGGCCCTGAATGGTGCGGCCCGACGGCAGATAATAGAGCGCGGTGGTCAGGCGCAGTGCACCGTCCCAATTGAGCGGCGAAATGGTCTGCACCGAGCCCTTGCCGAAGGAGCGGGAGCCCATGACGATGGCCCGCTGGTGATCCTGCAACGCGCCCGCGACAATTTCAGAGGCCGACGCCGAGCCGCGGGTGATCAACACGACCAGCGGCAGTCCGTTTGCCAGGTCACCCCGATCCGCTTCGTAGCCGTTTGACTGGCCGCCGCGATCCCGGACGGAAACAATTTCACCCTGCTGCAGGAACGCATCGGTCACGGCAACCGATTGGCGCAACAGGCCGCCGGGATTATTGCGAAGGTCCAGCACAATGCCGTCCACCCGGCCCGCCAGCATTTTGCGGATGGCTCTCATGGCGTCTTCCAGCGCTTCGGAGGACGAACTGATAAAATGTGTGACCCGGACGATGCCGATATTGCCTTCGGTAGCCCACTTCACCGGCTGGATATGAATAATGTCGCGAGTGATAGTCACCTGAAACGGCCGGGGCTGACCGTCCCGCTCGATGGTCAGGCGGACGTCGGAGCGCGGCCGGCCACGCAGACGCCGCACCGCATCCAGGAACGCCATGCCCAGGATCGGATCGCCGTCCACATGGGTGATCAGGTCGCCGGCTTTCAGGCCAGCGCGGTAGGCCGGCGTGTCGGATATGGGCGAGATCACGCGGATCACCTTGCGATCCTTGTCCATATTGACCTCGATGCCTAAGCCGCCGAACTCCCCATGGGTGATGACCTTGGACTCCTGATATTCCTGCGGATTGAGGTAGCTGGAATGCGGATCCAGAGTTTCCATGATGGCGTCGAGCGCGGCCTCGGTCGCCTGGACGCCCCAACCGTCCGGATCTCGCCGCGCGAGC
>JAYQGD010000033.1:0-2560 GCA_038140415.1 Rhodospirillaceae bacterium | reverse complement strand
GGCCGTCCTGAGGTTCATGGACATAGTGCGCCCGGATACGGTGATATGCGTCGGAAAAATGTTTGAACTGCTGGGCGCGGGTGCCGTTGTTCGACGTCATCTCGTTATAGGTTTGGCGGAATTGCTGAAATTCCGGGGTGTTCTCATAGGATTTCGAGAAGGAAACATCGAAGCCGCTGAACACGCGCGCCATCGGGGTCCCGCCGTAACATCCGGTCAGGGAATGAGACATCACGGCGAAACTGGCCAGAAGGACCAGCACTAATGAGACAGGCCGTGGCAGCCATTTGTGAAACACGGCGGGTTTCTCCCTAGGTCTTCAATCGCCTTTTTTGGCGGATTTTCGGCTCCTGCCGTTTATCCGTCCGCGTTGATTTGGGCGATTAACTCGTTAAGCACGCGGTCCGCATCGTCATTTTCGACTTGGCACGTTCCCGCGGCATGATGTCCCCCGCCACCGTACTTGAGCATCAGCTCACCGATATTGGTATTGGAACTACGGTTAAAAATTGATTTACCCGTGGCGAAGACAGTATTGAGCTGATCCAGCCCCCAAATCCGATGGATGGAGATGTTGGTATCCGGATACAGGGCATAGATCATGAAACGGTTGCCGGGGAAGATCGTATCTTCCTTGGTCAGGTCCAGGACAATCAGGTTTTTGTGGATGGTCGAACAGCGGCGGATTTGCTCCACGAAGCTGGAGTGATACAGGTTATAGAGATCAATCCGCTCCTTGACGTCCGGCAGGGCCAGGATTTCATCAATCGTGTGATTGCGGCAGTATTCGATCAACTGCATCATTAGATCGTAGTTGGAAATCCGGAATTCCTTGAACCGGCCCAGGCCCGTCCGCGAGTCCATGATAAAGTTGAGCATGGACCAGCCGCTCGGATGCAGCACTTCGTCTTTCTCGAACTGGGCGGAGTCGCCCCGGTCCACGGCCTCCATCAAATCCACGGAGATGGCGGGGAACGCATCCTGGCCGCCGTAATAGTCGTAAATCACCCGGGCGGCGGACGGCGCGGTCGGAATATTCACATAATTGTTGGGCACTTGGTCCAGGCGCACCAACTCACTGGAGTGGTGGTCAAAGGAGCGCTGCACGCGGGGGTCAAACGGCAAGTTGGCGGTAATGTCTTCGTCGCTCAGCAACACCAGTCCGTCCTGCACGTCTTTCGGGTGGACGAACTTGATGTCGTCGATCACGTCCAGTTCGCGCAACAAAACGGCGCACACAAGCCCGTCAAAGTCGCTTCGCGTCACAAGGCGGAATTTTCCGCTGTCGCCCTCATCAAGGGCCAGATTTTTGTCGGCCATCGTCAATTTCCCTGCAGCATAAACTCGAAACACACGTAATATGGGGCCAGCCCAGCGAATATTAAAGTATTTTGTATCCGAAAGCTGGTTTAGTTCCAGTAACTTGCCGCAAAGAATATAATCAGTCTGTGATGGCGATCATATCACCCAGGGTTTCAATCATCTGGTCGATATGCGCCTTTTCGACGATTGTCGCAGGCGCAACAGCCATAATGTCACCGGTACAGCGCAACAACGCATTTTCGGCGAAGCAAGCCTTAAAAACGTCAAACCCGCGGGTCCCCGGCGCGCCGTCACGGGGTTCCAGCTCCACGGCTGAGGCCAGACCCATGTTCCGGATATCGATAACGTTTTTTGTGCCTTTTAAGGAATGTACTGCCTCTTCCAAATAGGCCGACATCTCATTGGCCCGGTTGAACAGGTCTTCCTCCGCGTAGATATTCAGAGTCGCCAGGGCGGCGGCGCAGGCAACCGGGTGGCCGGAATATGTGTAGCCGTGGAACAGCTCGATCATGTGTTCCGGTCCCTGCATGAAGGCGTCATAAATCTCCGGCGTGATCACCACCGCGCCCATGGGGATCACCCCGTTGGTGATGCCCTTGGCCAGTGCGATGATATCAGGCTTGATGTTGAGCTTTTCGGCGGCCGTGGCTGCGCCGACACGGCCAAACGCGGTAATCACCTCGTCAAAAATCAGCAGGATGCCATGCTTGGTGCAAATTTCCCGGAGCCGTTCCAGATAGCCCACCGGCGGGATCAGCACGCCCCCTGCCCCGGCCAAAGGCTCGACAATGACGGCGGCAATGGTGTCCGCGCCGTGCAGCAGCACCAAATCCTCCAGCTCGTCGGCCAGTTCCGCGCCCCAGGCCGGCTGGCCTTTGGAAAAGGCGTTCTTATCGGGCCGATGGGTGTGGTTCAGGTGATCCACCTCCGGCAGCAAATTGGCGAACTGGCGCTTGTTGGCGGCAATGCCGCCGACCGACGTGCCGGCAAAGCCCGAACCGTGGAACCCCCGCACCCGGCCAATGAGCCGCCGCCGGCGTGCGTCGCCTTTTGCCTGATGAAAGGCCAGCGCGATTTTCAACGCGGTTTCGACCGACTCCGAGCCCGAGTTGGTGAAAAAGACATTGCTGTAGCCGTCGGGCATGATCTCCAACACCCGGTTGGCCAGTTCAAACGCCAGCGGATGCGCCACCTGATAGCTTGGTGTGAAATCCAGGCCCATGACCTGATCCCGAAC
>JAYQGD010000032.1:0-11270 GCA_038140415.1 Rhodospirillaceae bacterium | reverse complement strand
CGCGCATATAGACCGTAATCGCATCCGAGAAGGAGTTAAACACCCCTTCTTTTAGGACGATGTGCGCAAGGCTGTAGCGGATATCCCACTGCATCTCTCTGAACTTTTGGTAGGATTTAGGCGTGCCGTAAAGAGTGAGGGAGTAGACGAAAAGTATTAGCAAGAGGGAAAGCCAAATCACCGGGCGCGCAAGAGACAAGGGACTGATGCCGGCGGCCCTTAAGACGACAATCTCCCGATCCGAGGTCAATCGGGTGTAAACAAACAGAACGGCGATAAAGAGGGAGATCGGCACGATTTGCGTTAGAAAATTGGGCAACTGAAGTGCCGTCATAACCAAAAACAGCTCAACCGACAGGCCACGATTGACGATCGATTCAACAGCTCGAACCGCAACAAACAACCAAATGACCCCGGTCATCACAAAGGCAATCAAGGCCAGTGAGGTGATCAGTTGCTTAAAAATATATCGTGTGATCCGGTTCATGCCCGTCAAGTATACCTGTAATCCTCTCGAGAGAGGTAACTTACCTTACCCTGGCCTCATCCGGCATACCGGCCAATGGTTTTTATTTCATGAAGGCGCGCGCCCCGCCTAAACGAATTGTGTTTCATCAATGCAGGTGACCGGCGCTGATGCGCCGGCAATGCCGGTGCGAAGGCTGTCACAGTCGTTTAGGAAAACATGCCCGTAGTAATACGCCGTTTGCAACTTTCCGTCATTGAAGGACTGGTGTGCATCTGGCTTGCTATTGTCTGCATGGGCCTTCAGCGCCATTTTGGCCATAAGCCAGCCGCCGATGACGTTGCCGACAAGGGTCATGAACTTGGTAGCCGACGCTAAAACGCGATCTTCATCTTCAGCCCAGGTTTCAATCAGCCACTCGGTAACAGCTTTCAGGTGACCTGCGGCCTCAGCCAATTGCCGGCCGAGTTCTTCCAGTTGGTTGGGTTTACCGGCAAACTCGTTGGAGGTGAATGTTTCAATCTCCTGCAGTACCTCGAACAAAGTTTCACCTTTCTCCCGGATAACTTTCCGGCCAACCAGATCATTGGCTTGGATGCCGTTGCTCCCTTCATAGATCGCGGTGATGCGGGCGTCGCGATAGTGCTGCGCGGCCCCGGTTTCCTCGATATAGCCCAAGCCGCCGTGCACCTGTATGCCGAGACTGGTCGCCTCAATGGCCCGGTCGGTCGCCCAGGCCTTCACAATGGGTGTCAGCAAAGCCGTTCGCGCGTCAAATTTTCTCCTGATCTCTTCGTCGGCATGTTTACGCGATACATCCATGCAATGTCCCGCATAGACTTCGAGAGCTCGCGACGCTTCCCGGCGAATTTTCATGTCGAGAAGCATTCTCTTAACGTCCGGATGTTCAATACTCGCGGTGGTTTCAAACTGACCGTCGGCGTTGCGGCGGCTGCCTTGCTTGCGTTCCTTAGCGTAGGCGACGGCCTGCTGATAAGAGCGTTCGATGATCCCCACCCCTTGAACGCCAACAGTGGTACGGCTCATGTTCATCATAGTGAACATGCCTTGAAGCCCCTGGTTTTCTTCGCCCACCAAATAGCCGACGGCGCCGCCGTCGTCGCCGTAGGACATCACGCAGGTGGCACTGCCGTGAATGCCCAGCTTTTCCTCGATGGACACTACGCGGATGTCATTGCGGTCGCCTAGGGAGCCATCGTCGTTGACCAGGAACTTCGGTACGATGAACAGCGAGATGCCCCGCGTGCCTGGAGGGGCATCCGGTGTCCGCGCCAGGACAAGGTGAACGATATTGTCGCTCATGTCCTGATCACCGCCGGAAATGAATATCTTTTGACCGCCGATCAGATAGTGATCGCCGTTTTTAACCGCCTTGGTGCGCAGCAGGCCAAGGTCCGAGCCGGCCTGCGGCTCTGTTAGGTTCATCGTCGCTGCCCAGTCGCCGGCGACAATATGTGGCAGGAATGTTTCACACTGCTCTTTGCTGGCGTGCTGCTCAAACAGATCGATGGCGGAGAGGCTGAGAAGCGGAACCAGATTGAAGCCCATATTGGCGGCGTTCCAAATATCGAAGGCGACAATGGAGAGCAGAGCCGGCAGACCCTGGCCCCCGTACTCAGGATCAGCCGAGATACTAAGCCAGCCGCCCTCCGACATTTTCCGGTAGGCGTCGATGAAGCCTTCCGGTGTTCGGACCACGCCGTTCTCCAACCGGCATCCCTCGATATCGCCACTTCGGTTTATCGGCGCCAGGACTTCCTCACCGAAGGTGCCGGCTTCGGTCAAAATCGCTTGGACCATATCGGGTGTGGCTTCCTCGTGACCGGGGAGGGCCGAGAGATTATCCATCCCCACAAGCGCATCAATGGTGAAGGATATGTCTTCTACAGGTGCGGAAAAATCAGTCATTGAACGGTAAGTCCTTGAATTTTCGAATATTTCAGTGACGTCGTCTTTGTGACAGCATTTTTACACTTTGACGCAATTTTTTCCATGCCTGACATACGCATGTTACAGAGCCGAGGTATATTAGGCACTGTTCCCAATAGGGAACTTGATCACGCCCCCCGTGATCACCTGTATCAGGCGCACACCCTGATACCCGGATTTACCGGGGTTCCTCCCGATCCCGGCAAATCCAACTCCCAGACGTAAAGCCTCCCTGTTAAACTTTGCCGGGCCCTTCGGGGCCCGGTTTTATTTTTGCGTCGAGGCATCGCGGCGTTTGGTTTAAGCTGGGCCTTAACAATTCCGGGAGGTGAGAATGGAAGACGGCTTTATTGGTATGGGGCCTCACGATGTAGGTGGGGAAGATGCGGGTGCAATCGAAACAGCGGATCACGGCATGTCCCATTGGGAAAAGCATGCCAATGCCATTCGCATGACCGCCTCGGAGATCGGTCTTTGTACTCTGGATGAACTGCGCCGCGCCTGTGAAGCGCTGGGGTCGCACTATTACGAGGTCGGCTATTTCGAACGGCAGACCGAAAGCCTGGCCATTATGTTGGTCGAGAAGGGGATTTTCTCCCAACAAGAATATGAGCAACGTATGGCGGCGGTGCGCGATAAGTTCGACGTCCCTATTATCGATCTTCCCCACGATCATGATCACGATGGCAAGCCGATCCAGGAAGATGAAGCCGGCGAAGGACCCAACGACCATCACGTCATGAACCTGGCGATCCAAGAGCTGCTGCAGGAGCGGGACCTCATCACGCCCGAGCAAATCCGGTTGAAGATTGAAAAGTTTGACGGGGACTATCCCAATCGGGGGCCGAAGGTCGTGGCCCGTGCCTGGGCGGATCCGGACTTTAAGGCGCGGCTGCTGGAAGATGCTAACGCGGCCGTGGAGGGGATGGGCATTGATCTGGAGCACGCGCCCAAGATTATCGCGCTGGAAAACACGCCCGAGGTTCACAATGTGGTCGTTTGTACCTTGTGCTCTTGTTATCCGCGCCAGCTCATGGGCCAGCCGCCGACCTGGTACAAATCACGGAGTTACCGGTCGCGGGTGGTGTATGAGCCTCGAGAAGTTCTGAAGGAATTCGGCACGGAGCTGCCGGACACTGTTTCCATCCAGACCCACGATTCAAACGCGGACATGCGCTATATCGTGATCCCCATGCGGCCCGAGGGGACGGATGGCTGGACCGAAGAACAGTTGGAAGCCATCGTGTCTCGAGACAGTTTGGTGGGAATGGCGATCCCGAGTGCTTAAGTGAAAATCTTGCCGGGGTTCATGATGCCCTGGGGGTCCAGGGCCTTCTTGATGGTGCGCATCAGCTCGATATCCAACTCATCTGAATAGTGGGCAAGTTCTTCTCGTTTGAGGAGGCCGATCCCGTGTTCGGCGCTGATGCTGCCGTCCATGGAAACGACGAGGTCATGGACAATCCGGTTGAACTCTTCCCAGCGCGCCAAGTACTCATCTTTGTCCATGTCTGCCGGCTGGCTCAGATTGTAATGGATATTGCCGTCGCCGATGTGACCGAACGCGCACACCCGGATGCCCGGCATCGCGGCTTCGACCCTTTTCGAGGCTTCCTCGATAAACTCGATGGTCCTGGAGACCGGGACGCTGACATCGTGTTTGATGCTGCCGCCCTCAGCCGATTGAGCTGCGGGTAACTCCTCCCTGATTTTCCAGAGATGCTGGGTTTGCGCCTCGCTGTCGGCAAAGACGGCATCGGCGATGATTTCTTCTTCGAACGCGCTTTCGAGAACGGTTTCGATTTCTCCTCGAAGGTCGTCATTTTCCCGAGGCGAGGTGATCTGGATGAGGGCATAGTGCCCATGAGGCGCCTCGAACGGATCCACCACGCCGGGCAGATGCTTCACACCCAGTTCCATGCCGAACCGGGGGATGAGCTCAAAAGCCGTCAAACGGTCGCCGCAAATAGCGCGGGTCCGGTCAAAGAGCTGCAGGATGTTCTCAAGTTTCTCAACGGCAGCCATCACCGTGACCGTGGAGCGTGGCATGGGAAAAAGTTTCAACACGGCCTTGGTGACAATACCCAGCGTGCCTTCCGCCCCGATGAACAGCTGCTTCAGGTCGTAGCCCGTATTGTCCTTTCGAAGGGCGCTCAACCGGTTCAGGATACGCCCGTCCGGTAGAACCGCTTCAAGACCTAAGACCAATTCCCGCGTATTCCCATAACGCAGCACGTTGACGCCCCCGGCATTGGTGGAGAGATTGCCGCCGATACGGCAGCTGCCCTCCGCGCCCAGGCTAAGGGGGAACAGGCATTCGGCCTCTTCAGCCGCCGCCTGAATGTCGGCCAGGATACAGCCGGCCTCCACCGTCATGGCGTGGTTCAGAGCGTCCACATTGATGATCTTATTCAGCCTTTCCGTACTTAGGATAATACCGTCATGGGTAATGCCGCCGCTCACCAGACCCGTGTTGCCGCCGAGCGGTGTGATGGGAATACCGCCGGCAGCACATATTTTGACGATGGCTGATACTTCTTCCGTCGAACCCGGTCGAACAACGAGGGAGCAATCGCTCTTCAACAATCCTCTTTCTTCCCTGAGATAAGGCGCGAGATCGGGGGGATCGGTCAGCACGCCCGTGTCCCCACAGACGGACCTGAGTTGATCAACTATTTGAGTGCTGAGAGCCATAACCATGCTTACCTACACTATCTCGGGGCTGAGTTCTAATCCGAAGATGCCGCCCGGCGCAGCCGGTCGTTGATGGCTTGCCCCAGGCCCGTTTCAGGGATTGGCATAACAGCGATGCCCTTATGGCCGGCCCGGTCGAGATCATGAAGCATGGCGAAGAGATTGGCCGCTGCTTCTGTAAGATCGCCGGTTGGGCTGAGATTGGCTGCGCAGTCCAGCTCGGTCTTTCCAAAGCCCAACAGGATTTCGCCCGCGTCCACGTGAGAGGCGTTTAGACGGATTGGCGTGGACGGAGCATAGTGCCGGGCCAGCATACCGGGCGCTTTAATCTCGACATTGTCTCCAGCCGTGGCGATGTCGCCGGCTACTTCCGACAAGGCCTCAATTGCGATGCCGCCGGGGCGCAGCAGCACGGGTTGATCCGTCGTTAAATCCAGTACCGTGGATTCGACGCCAATGGCGCAACGGCCGCCGTCAACAACCCCGGCAATTAATCCATCCAGTTGTTCCAAAACGTGATCTGCCGTCGTCGGGCTGAGCCTGCCGGATAGATTGGCGCTGGGGGCGGCGATAGGGTAGCCGGCCCGTTGGATGAGGTCACGGGCCAGATCATGGCCGGGTAGACGAATGGCCAGGGTCTCTAGTCCGGCGCTGGCCAACCTGGAGACCGGGCAATTGCCGGCTCTGGGCAGGACCAACGTCAGCGCACCGGGCCAGAAGGCGCCAGCCAGCTTTTCTGCTGTATCGGACCACTGGGTGAGCTGCTTGGCCTCTTCTGCCTTGCTGACATGTACGATCAGCGGGTTAAAATCGGGCCTGCCCTTGGTTTCGAATATCTTGGCGGCAGCGAGGTCATTCGTCGCATCTCCTCCCAGCCCGTAGACGGTTTCCGTCGGGAAGGCCACCAACGCGCCGCCCCTCAACAAGTCGGCGGCAGTCCCCAACCCGGCCTCATCCGGGGGCAGCCGGCGAGTGTCGGTGCCGCCGGTCATCTAAGAGCCGCCGGTGGCCAAAAAGTGCGGGTTGAGAATATCCTGTTTGCCATACAGTAGAGGCGCGCCATCCAACTGTGCGACACGTCCGCCGGCCGCCACAAGCACAGCATGCCCGGCGGCGATATCCCATTCAGACGTCGGGCCCAGCCGGGGGTACAAATCGGCTTTGCCTTCGGCGATCAGGCAGAACTTTAGCGAGCTGCCGGCGATGATCGTATCGGTGATCGTGTAGCCGGAGAGAAAGTCTTCTTCGCCGGACCGGTGGGACCGGCTGGTTGCCACGACGATGCCGTTATCCGGCGGCCGTCTGACCGAGATGGACGCAGCCGAACTGCCTGCTTTCTGTTTCCAGGCTTGGGAGCCATATCCCCAGTAGGTGTCCCCAACCGCCGGGGCATGCACCACGCCGAAGACGGGAACCCCATCGTCAATCAGTGCGATGTTGACGGTGAATTCGTCCCGCTTGTTGACGAATTCCTTGGTGCCGTCCAGCGCGTCGACCAGCCAGAATTTACCGCCGCTGATATCCGGTCGATGTCCTGCAGCATAGGCTTCTTCCCCGATGAAAGGAATTTCCGGCGCAGGCTCTTGCAGCCGCGCCCGGATTAAAGCCTCCGCTTTTTCGTCGGCTTCGGTGACCGGCGAACTGTCGCTCTTCTCCCTGATATCGAGATCGGACCGGTAGTATTCAAGCGTGATGGCCCCGGCTTCTTCGGCCAGGGACACCAGTTCCCGGATCAGGTCGTCGGATAGATCAAACGCCACGGCAGCCCTATTCGTGCGGGTGGAGATGTTTTGCCGGCGGCTTGGAGCCGATCAGAATGAAGGCAATGACACAGGGCTCGTCCGAGCGGTTGGCCCATCCGTGCCACGTGCCCCGCTGCACCATGACATCGCCCGTCTTCATGTCGATCTCCAAATCATCGTCCACGATCATGACGCACTCTCCGGATATGCAAATGGCATAGTCGATCGTGTCGGTGCGGTGCATATAGGCGTCCTTGCCAGGCACCAGTTCCAGGATGCGGAAGATGGAGCCCTCAGCGGGCGGCTCAATGTCCAGCTCCTGCGTAGCCGGGTCGTCGTCGCCGTCCACATCGCACGGTGTATCTTCGGTCTTCCAGATGAGTGTCTGAAAGTTGCCGGAACGTAATTGGCTGATATTCCCCATAACCTCGTCATGAGTAACAATTGCTTTCCCGTCATCGTCGTGCCCGGTCACAATGCGACGTACATTTAAAGTCATGTGTGTTCCCCTTTGAACTCTGAATTGATGTCGAGCGTTTAACAGATAAGGCGGCCTTGAGCTATACCACGCGCGCTGGTTTGGATTAGTTGGGACGCCACAGATTAAGCTGTTCAGCGAAGTCTTCGGAGTGCACTGACTTGGTGACATAGCGCCAGACCTGGACGGTATCTGACCAATGATCGAGTGGCAGCCCGGCTTTTCGCTTTAAATGAGTGAAAAATTGCTGCGCCTCGGGCAGGGACTCCCAAACCGCCGGCAGAAACACGCCCCGCTTGCCCTTGTCCTGAAGGATTAGGCCATCGACGTTGGGCCGGATTTGGCTCACCAAGTCCGCTTCATCGGTAAACGTCATGGGAACCTGCGGACTCAGCACCGAGATATGCATGGTGATATCGCTCTGATCCAGTTCATCCGCCGTTAAATTCGGGAAGCGGGTATCCTGGAGCGCCGCCTTGCAGGCATTCTCAGCCACGTCGGTGACCAATGGACGGTGGGCTTGAATGGAGCCGATACAGCCCCGCAACTTGCCATCTTTGTTCAGGGTGACAAAACAGGCGCCGTTGTCCCGCAGCTCGTCCGGAAATGAAGACAGATCGATCCGCAGCGGGCCTTGTTTCTTGAGGGTATGTAGGATCGCTCGTGCGCCGACATTCAAAAGCGCCTCGCCATATTGATCCAGAAGGTTCTGCGTCGCTGCCCCAAATTCATCTTCACCATCGCTGATTGCTGGGGCCTCGTCATAGAACGCCCACGCGCCATAGCCGACGACCTGATCCTTGGTGCCGGCAGTGTCGCCTGAATTCCTGACATCGGTGGTACGAACGGTCATGCCTTTTTCTCTGGCCACAACCATCAGCCCCTTGATCGAATGGCGGCCACAGGCCTGGTCATCGCCCAACGCAAGCGGATCAAGTTGCTCGATGGCGATTCGCGTCTGATCGTCGATCTTTCGGGCGTCATCGTAAGTTTTATAGTGGCTGAGATCAGAGCTGATCAGAATAAGCGTTTCTTCCCCGCCCCAGAGAGTTTCCAGCACCTGGGCCACCTCGTCCGGCGACGCCTGGCCAACGATCAACGGAACAATCTTAAAGTCGGGCAGTACCTTCTGTAGGAAAGGTAGGTGGACTTCCAGCGCATGATCCTGTTTGTGCGTGTCATCGAAAATGGAAACTTGGGGCAGCGACACGATCCAGGCGATCCCATCCATATCCAACGGCACGTCGCCCAATGGCGTTGCAAAGGACTGAGAACTGGGGAGCGCTAATCCCCGGACAGCGACCCGATGACACGGGCCCATCATGACGACCCGTTTGATCTTGTCCTTAACGGGTAGAAGCTGATTGTAAACGGAGGACGCCGTCAGGCCTGAATATACATATCCGGCATGTGGGGCGATGATGGCTTTCGGCGCGCGGCTGGGTTCGCCGGGAAATTGCTTGGCGGCTTCGGCCAGATAATACTGCACCGTAGCACCCAATTCCTTGGGATTGCTTGGATAAAACATGCCGGCCACGGCCGGGGCGCGCACAAGACTGTCGGTTGTGGTCATGCGGGCATTCTATTTGAGTGAAGAGGGCGTTGATAGGGCGAAATAGCCGCCAAAGGCATGAATCGTGCCTCAACCAGGGCGGCAGTTTCGTCTCGCCAGTATCGCTATACAGGATAAACGAGACGGCCTGTCGGGAATCCCGAATATACCGGTACGCGCCGGATGTGCTCTTTATAACGTGTTTAAAGTACGTAGCATATTTTTAACATTATTGAGTTTTTATTAGATTATTATGGCATATCAATTTTACATAGATGAAGTTGCTGAGACCGTTTTTATCGAACATAGCGATAGGATCGGTACGGAAGAAACCTTTGAAGCTTTTCAAGATATTCTCGGTGATCCCGCCTATCGGTCCGGGATGAACTTTTTGCGCGATACCCGTTTTGCCGAGCTGCCGCACACTAGGTCCTATACCCACTATAGCACGGTCAGGGCCCCCAAGTTCCAGGACGTCTCGGCGCAAATGGGGACGTGCAAACTGGCTTGGGTCGCCGGGCAGGGCCGAAATTATCGGGTGGCCAATCAAGCGGCGATGACTAACAGGTTGGAATTGACAGGGAAGGTGGAACGCCAGCCCTTTGTCAGTTTGGAGGAGGCGCTGGTTTGGTTGGGGCTCTCCCCCGATCACGATATTCGCCACGAGGAAGAAATGATCCGGTCCTACGCCTAACACAACGACCGGTTTCCCAATCCTGATATCAGAAGGTATGCTCGGGTACGTCAATGACCCAGAGCCCTTATGATGTCTGCAGACTCGCAATCGAATTTCATCGTTCGTCACGGCCTCTATACCGATGACCAAAAACGCCTCGCCGCCGAGTTGAAGAGCCGGGCGGAGGCCGATGGGCTGCAGCTCGTGCGGCTCGCCTGGGCGGATAGCCATGGGCATGCCCGGGCCAAGGCTGTGTCGATCCCGGCATTCCTGGAGAGCCTGGAGAACGGCTACAATATCAATGTGGCGACGTGGACGCTCGATGCGTCCGGCGGGCGGGTCTTCAGGTCCTTCGTCAAAGGCGGCGGCATGGGCCTGGACGAAATGACAGGCTCTCCCAACCTGATAAACGTTCCCCAGCCGGAGACGTTTCGCACACTCCCCTGGGCGCCCGGCGTTGACTGGATCATGTGCGATCAGTATTTCACCGATGGCCGTCCGTTCCACTTTTCGTCGCGCCGGGTTCTGAAGGAACAAGTGGAGCGGTTTGGAAACGAAGGGAAGGAACTGATCGTCGGGCTGGAGGCTGAGTGGTATCTGGCCAAGCTCATCGAGGAGCATCTATCCGAGGATCAGATCGGCGTTCCGGGCGAAAAAGGGCAACCGCCCCGAACCGCACCGCCGGAGCCCGGCTTCTCATATCATTCCGAATCCAACATGGATGTCATGCAGCCGGTTCTGAGTGAGTTGGCAACCACGTATGAAAAGATCGGCTTGCCCCTGCGATCCATCGAGAACGAGTGGGGCGCCGGTCAGTTGGAATGCACGTTCAATGCAACCACGGCGCTGGAGGCGGCGGACAATTATGTCCTATTCCGGACGGCAACGCGGCAGGTGTGCCGGCGTTTGGGCTATCTGGCGAGTTTTATGGCGAAGCCGGCTTTACGCGGTTACTACGCCAGCGGTTGGCATTTACATCAATCGGTGAAGGATTTGAGCAGCGGTATTAGCGCGTTTGTATCGGATGACGACCTCATGTCGCCCTTTGCCAGGGCGTATCTGGCCGGACTTCTGGAAAATGCGGCGGCAGGGACAGTGTTTGCCACGCCGACCGTCAACGGCTATCGCCGCTTTCAAGTGAACTCCCTCGCACCTGATCGGGCGACATGGGGCGTGGATCACCGGGGGACGATGATCCGGGTGCTGGGCGGAGGGGGTGATCCCGCCACCCGGTTTGAGAACAGGCTAGGAGAGCCCTCCGCCAATCCGTATCTGTTTATCGCCTCGCAGATAGTGGCCGGCCTGGACGGGGTGGACCGGGGCCTGGATCCCGGCGCGCCGGAAGAAAACCCCTACGAGGCGGAGAAACCCATGCTGCCCCATAGTTTGGCGGACGCCTTGCAAACCTTGGATCAGTCCTCTCTGTTCAGGGCGCAGTTCGGTGATCTACTAGTGGATTATTACTTGGGATTGAAGCGCGCCGAGCTGGAACGGTTCATGGCGTATCTTGACCGGGTCGGAGAGTCGGAAACGCCCGGCGAGGTGACCCAATGGGAACAGAATGAATATTTCGATTTCTTCTGATCTGCTACTGTTGCAGCGGAGGCAAGGGTGATGAACAAACTTGATCAGATCGGCGCGACTGGCGTTGCTCAGGGATTTGACTTCGACGAGTTGATCCATGGGGACAGGGTTCATCGGCTGCTCTATAC
>JAYQGD010000031.1:0-11641 GCA_038140415.1 Rhodospirillaceae bacterium | reverse complement strand
CGCGGACCCCGCTGAATATCTCCGGCGCGGCGGACGACTCGTCCGAGATGTACAACCTCATCGATCAGGTTATACCGCAGCTTGCCCCCGAACATTACGAGAAAGACGAAAAAGCCAAGTCGGTGACCCTGACCGACGACGGTAATGAACGGGTCGAGGAAATCCTGGGCGAGATGGGCATGCTCGGCGACGGCGGCATGTATGATCTCTCCAACATCGCGCTGGTCCACCACGTCAACCAGGCGCTGCGCGCACACAAATTATTCGAGCGAGACACGGACTATATCGTCAAGGACAACCAGGTCATCATCATCGACGAGTTCACCGGCCGGATGATGGAAGGCCGGCGCTATTCGGAAGGTCTGCACCAGGCGCTGGAAGCCAAGGAAGGCGTCGAGATCGCCAACGAAAACCAGACCCTGGCGTCGATCACCTATCAGAACTACTTCCGCATGTATCCGAAGCTGGCCGGCATGACCGGCACGGCGATGACGGAGGCCGGCGAATTCTCTGAAATCTATAAACTGGAAGTCGCGGAAATCCCGACCAACGTCGACTGCATCCGCGCGGACCACGATGACGAGGTCTACCGGACCGCCGGCGAAAAACACAACGCCATCGTCGAACTGGTCAAGGAATGCCAGGCCAACGGACAGCCGATTCTGGTCGGCACCGTCTCCATTGAGAAATCGGAAGTCATTTCGGCTCTGTTCAAGAAGGAAAAGATCACGCACCAGGTGCTGAACGCCCGGCACCACGAACAGGAAGCCTATATCATTGCCCAGGCCGGCGCGCCGGGCACGGTCACCATCGCCACCAACATGGCGGGCCGCGGCACTGATATTCAATTGGGCGGCAATGTGGAGATGCTGATCCAGCAAGAGGCCGAGAAGGTCAATGACGACGCCAAGCTGGCGGAGATCGAGGAACGGATCCGCAAGGAAGTGGCGGAAGGAAAAGAAAAGGCCAAGGCCGCCGGCGGACTATTCGTGATCGGCACCGAGCGCCACGAAAGCCGCCGCATCGACAACCAGTTACGGGGCCGGTCCGGCCGTCAGGGTGATCCCGGCGCCTCCCGGTTCTTCCTGTCCCTGGAAGACGATCTGATGCGTATCTTCGGCTCGGAACGCATGGACGGGATGCTGCAGAAGCTGGGCCTGGAAAATGGTGAAGCCATTGTCCATCGCTGGATCAACAAGGCGCTCGAAAAAGCGCAGCAAAAGGTCGAGGCGCGCAACTTCGACATCCGCAAAAACCTGCTGAAATTCGACGACGTGATGAATGACCAGCGGAAGGTGGTCTACGAACAGCGCCGTGAGATGATGGACGCCACGGATGTGTCGGAAACCATCGGTGATATGCGCGACAATGTCATCGATCTGATGGTCAGCCGCGCCATGCCTGAAAAGGCCTACGCCGAACAATGGGAAATGGATTTCCTGCACGAGGAAGTACTGCGGGTGTTCGGGCTTGATCTGCCGGTCCAGGATTGGGCCAAGGAAGAAGGCGTCGCCGATGCCGAGATCAGCGACCGCATCACCGATGCCGCCAAAAAGAAAATGGCGGAGAAAGCGGCGACCTGGGGCCCCGACGTGATGCGCGACGTGGAAAAAAGCCTGTTGCTGCAGGTCCTGGATCAGGTCTGGAAGGAACACCTGCTCGCCCTGGATCATTTGCGCCAGGGCATTGGGCTTCGCGCCTATGGTCAAAAAGACCCGCTCAACGAATACAAGTCCGAAGCCTTTGAGATGTTCAACGGCATGCTGACCGAACTGGACGACCGGGTCACCATGATCATGGGCCACCTGGAACTCCAGGTCGCGCCGGTCGACGGCTTTGACATGTTCGGCAACAGCGCGATTGAAACCTACGAGAATTTTGATGAACTGGCCGCCTTTGATGTGGATCCGGAACAGGTGGTCATGGATGGGGAGGCCGGCGGAACGGGCTACGCCCCGGTCGCGCCCTCGCCGTTAACCCTGCGTCAGGGCGCGGAAGAGCCCGATCCGGAAGATTCCGCGACATGGGGAAAAATCGGCCGCAACGCCTCATGCCCCTGTGGCTCGGGCAAGAAATTCAAGCACTGCCACGGCGCGAATTAATTGTTCAATTAGTCATGCCTGCCTTCGCCGAAGCGAAGCTACGGCTTCGCGCAGGCAGGCGCGTACCGGCGCGGGAATAGCCCGCGTCGTGATCCGCGTACCCATCTTATTTTGAACGTGGGTCCACGGGTCACCGCTGCGCGGGCCCGTGGATGACTAAACTAAGGCCGGAGGGGGGGGGGTATCAGCTCCCCTAAGCCATCATTTCGTCGAGGTACTTCTTCACGTCGGCTGCGCGGTGGCGCTGCTTCTTACCCGTCGGCTGAATGCCTTCATCAAAGAAGAACTCCGGCAGCTCATCATCCTCAATGGTAAAGCCAGCCTTCTCGTTGAACTCCCATTCCATGGCCAGGGTGTCCTTGCCCAGCTCCATGAAGAAGTCTTCGGTGAGCTCCGTACCGTGCGCTTCGTTCAGCGCGTTGACCACGAAGTCCATATGGACGTTGGTCACCGACCGGCCGAACAGGCAAAGCCCCAATGAATCGGCCGCGGCGCAAATCTTCTGAATATCCAAGCTGGCCTCGACCAGTTCTTCCGTCGATTTGTCGTCGCACAGGAACTGCGGGATGTTGCCGGTGGTGTGATCCGCGCCCTGAGCCGTCGACATCATGGAGATGCCGGTGACTTCGATCTGGCGGGGATCATAAGCGCTGATGCCCTGTTTCTTAACCACGGGCACACGCTTCACGCCGTAATGCTCGCCGACCCGGGCCGTGCCCTGAGCCAGCAGCCTGCCGCGCTCGTTGCCTTCGCGGATATCCTGCAGGGCCTTGGCCATGAATTCGGGATCGCCAAACTCGCCCTCGCCCGCTTCCATCAGGACACCGAGCATGGCGCCGACCTCAATCGTGTCGATGCCGAGATCGTTGGCCATGTGATTGAGCCTGGCAACGTCGTCCGGGTCTTCGATGCCGCAGTTGCTGCCCATCAGGCCGAGGGTCTCGTACTCCATCGGGGAGACCATTTCCTCACCCTTCTCGTCCACATAGATGTTGGAGCATTGAATCTGACAGCCGGGCATACAGGCGTGGGTCGTCTCGCCGCCCCGCGACAGGTTCAGATCACGGATATAGTTGCCGCCGATCTTGAGCGGGCCGTCCTCGACCATGGTGCCGGCGCTGAAGTTGCGGGTCGGCAGGCCGCCCACTTTATTCGTAAAGTCGCCAACCATGGCGGTGCCGTATTTACGGAACGCATCAATCGCCGGATCCTCGTCCAGCCATTGGCCGTATTGCCTGACCGAACCCATGAGCTTCTTGCGGTCATGGAAGGTCGGCATCTTGTTGCGGTCGATGACGATGGCTTTAACCTTCTTGCTGCCCATGACGGCGCCGACGCCCCCCCGTGCGGCGATCCGATAGGGCCGGCCTTCCGGGTCGGTGAAGGAAATTCCGGCCATCAGACCCTGGTACTCGCCGACCTGGCTGATCAGGCCCAGGCTGATTTTCTCGCCGTACTTCTCGAACAGCTTCATCGCCGTTTCGGTGGTGCCCATGCCGAGATACTCGTCGGCGGGCTCGAACGTGATCTCACCTTCCTTGGTGATGCGGATGACCACCCAGTCATCGGACGCGCCGTAGAGATTGATGCCGGAGATTTCGAGCTGGCCCATGGCAAAAGCAAACGTGCCGCCGGAATTGGCTTCCTTGATGCCGCCGGTCAGCGGGCTTTTGCAGCCGACGCTGAGCCGGTTGGCGTTGGAAAAGTTCGACCCGGCGAACGGACCGGCGGAGAAGATCAGCGGATTTTCGGGGCCCAGCGGATCAACCGTGGCCACATTCTTTTCCAGCAGGGTCTTCGCTATCAGGTAGCGGCCCACTTTGATGGTATCCAGACCATCGATCTCATCGGTCTCAATGCTGCGGTCGTTGAGATTAATATGAAGATATTTGCGCATGATCGCCTCGTTCCGTTTCACTCTTTTGGAGATTGTTCATTGTGCAGCCATTTTGCCGATTTGCTCCCGGCTTTCCATCCCTAATTTGGAATAATTCGCAGAATGAACAAGATTTGAGGGGGATATGCCCCGCGCCGGGTTTGTCCTGACTAAAGAAGGGGTGTTATGCTCCGGCCCATGTCGGTTGAAATCATCATTCTTACGGGCGAGGCCGAGGCGCCGTTCCTCACCAGGGTTCTGGAGGAACAAAATGCTGCGCTGCGGATTACCCATGCGATCGACGAGGCGTCACTGACCGCGCTTGCCGGTCGGCCTGAGGGCCTGGCTGAGTCCCGGTTGATCGCCTATTGCACGTCCGTGATCGTGCCCGGCGAGGTGCTTAATCAGCTCCCCGGGCCGTCGTATAATTTTCATCCCGGCCCGCCCTCCTATCCCGGTGTCTACCCCGCCAACTTTGCCATCTATGACGGTGCGGCCAAGTTCGGTATCACGGTTCATGAAATGGCAGAGAGTGTGGACGCCGGTGCCATCGTCGCCGCGGAGTGGTTTGATGTGCCGGACGACTTTACGTCCTCGAAGCTGGAGGAGAAGGCCTACATCCTGCTCTATCAGGTGTTCTGCCAATTGGCGCCGCAACTGGCGGACCTCTCCAAAGTCCTGTCCCCCATCGACGAAACCTGGGCCGGTAAAAAGTCCACCATGAAGGACTTTGAAAAACTCTCGCACGCCGCCGCCGCCAGCGACGAGGAACGGGATCGCCACGAACGGGCCTTTGGATAGGCGATCCACTCGGAACCGGTAACGCCCCAAACAACTTTAACCGTTTGATTTTATTATCTTTAACTCCTCTCTACTGATTCCTCTTGATTATATCAATCGATTGAATTAATCTGATGATTAAATAAGGAGTTCACGTATGTCGTCGCAACCAAATCCTGCCAGAGGGGAAGACACCCGCATTCAACTGCTCGATGCGGGGCTACGGCTGTTTGCCCATCAAGGCTTCGATGCCGTTTCCACCCGGCAACTGGCGCAGGAGGCCGGCGTGAATATCGCCGCCATCGCCTATCACTTCGGCGGCAAGCGAGAGCTCTATCGCGCCGTGCTCACCCAGTTGGTGGCCGATACGGACCCGGTGGTCGCCCCGGCGGCGGCGAAATTACAGGCGGCCCTGGCAGCCGCCGGCCGGGATAAGAACATGCTGGCGGGCGTGGTCACCGGCTTTGTCGGCACTATTCTCCGGATGTTCATCGAAGATCATTTCATGAAGTGGCGCGGTCCGCTGGTGATGCGGGAATACGCCATGCCGTCGGAGGATTTCGACATTCTCTACGAGGGCCGCATTCGCCCGCTTCATGAAATTATCACCGAGATCGTCGCCGCCGCGTCGGACAATCCGAAGGATGAAGAACGGGCCGCCGTCGGCGCCCATACGATCATGGGACAAATCCTGGTGTTCGGCATCGCCCGGGTGATCCTCTGGAAACGGCTCGATTGGGAAGGCTACACGCCGGAGCGGGTTCAAATCATCGAAGAAACAATTGTGCAGTCGGTGCTGGCGGCGCTGGGGCTACCCGCCCCTGCCGGCGCATCGGGTCAAGGAGACGCGCCATGAGCGAGGAACAAAAGCCGAGCTGGAAAAAGAGACTGCTGATCATTCCGCCGATCCTGATCGGCATCGCCATCGTCGCGGTCATGGTCCGCAGCAAACAAGCGCCGCAGCAGGCGGAAATTCAGGAAACCGCCCGAAAGGCCCGAATCATCACCGTTCCCAAGGTCAATGTCGTGCCGTCGGCCCGCGGCTTCGGCAATGTCTCCCCCGGCAAAGTCTGGGAAGGCGTCAGCGAGATCGCCGGCACGGTGATCGACATCCACCCGCTGCTCAAGGTCGGCGCAATCATGCCCAAGGACACGGTTCTGATGCGGATCGATCAAACCGACTATGATCTGGCGGTGCGCCGGATTGAGGCCGATATCCGGGCGGCGCAGGCGCAACTGGCAGAGCTCGCGACGCGGCGTCAGAACACCCAAGCCTCCCTTGATATCGAAAAACGCAGCCTATCGCTGAGTGAACGGGAATTTGTGCGTAAGAAAGAACTGCTGGCGCGCAAAACCGTGGCCCAAGCAGCGGTCGATCAGGAAGAACGGAACCTGCTGGCGCGCCGCCAAAGCGTGCAGAACCTGCAAAACAGTCTGAACCTGCTGCCGGCGGAACGGGATCGGCTGTCCGCCCAAGTGGCGGTGCTGGAAACCCGGCTGGCTGACGCCAAGCGGGATCTGACGCGCACCACCCTCACCTTGCCTTTTGACGCCCGCATCTCTGCGGTGAACGTGGAAGCGCAGCAATTCGCCAAAGCCGGTCAGACCGTGGTGACCGCCGACAGTATCTCGGTGTCCGAAGTCTCCGCCCAAATTCAGCTCGACAAGCTGGTCTGGCTGGTCGATCCGTCCCGCTTCGCCAACATTGATGCGCGGCAAGCCTCGGAACAGCTTCAGGAAATGCTGGGTCTCAAACCGGTGGTTAAACTCAAGACCGGTAATGTGGCTGTCTCCTGGCCCGGCCGGGTGGCGCGGGTCAGCGACCGGGTTGATCCCCGCACCCGCACCGTCGGTGTGATCGTCGCCGTGGACAATCCTTATAAGCTGGACGGCCAGCGCCGCCCGCCCCTCACCAAGAACATGTTCGTCGAGGTGGAATTCCGGGGCCCGGCCCAGCCGGATCAGATTGTCGTGCCCCGCGCCGCGCTGCACGGCAACAGGATTTACACTGTCGATCAGGATAGCCGGCTCAAGATCAAGACCATCAGCCTACGCTATGTCCAGGACGAGATCGCGGTGATCGCGGAAGGATTGACCACAGGCGACCGGATCGTAATCTCCGACCTGATCCCGGCGATCGAAGGCATGCGCATCGACAGTGTGGATGACGGCCAAGCGCTCAAGGACCTGATCCGGGCTGCCGGCGGGGCCGAACAATGATCCGATATTTCACCGGACACCCGACCGCCGCCAGTCTGGTGATGGTGAGTTTCCTCGCCATCGGCCTGGTGTTCGCCGCCAACGTGAAACGGGAGACTTTCCCGGAAATTCCGCCGCGGAATGTGGAGATATCCGTCCTCTATCCCGGCGCCACGGCGGAAGACGTGGAGGAAGCCATCTGCCAGCGGATCGAAGATGCGGTGGAGACAGTCAAGAACATCGAAGAAATCCGTTGCGAGGCGCGGGAAAACCGGGGCGTCGGCGTGGCCGAGATGCTGGAAGGAAAGAACTTCGACACGTTCTTCAACGACATCAAGACCGAGGTCGAGGCCATCGACAATTTCCCGGACGAGGTGGAGAAGCCGATCATCCGCCAACTGGGGCAAGTTGATTTCGTTGCCGCCGTGGCCGTGACCGGCCCCATGTCGGTGCCTGATCTCAAGGCCTATGCAGAAAACCTGAAGGCCCAGATGCTGGAACGGCCGAATATCTCCCAGGTCAAGATCGCCGGATTCTCCGATCACCAGATACGGGTGGAGTTGGGCGCGCAACCCCTGCGGCAATACCGGCTCAGCGTCGACGACATCGCCAACATCATCCGCCGCCAAAGCGTTGACCTGCCGGCGGGCACGATTGAGACGGACAAGAACGACGTGTTGATCCGCTTCAGCGACGAACGGCGAAATCCGCTGGAGCTCGACGGCCTGGTCGTTGTCGGCTCGGAAAGCGGCGCGGAAGTGCGGCTGGGCGACATCGCCAAGATCACCGACGTGTTCGAACAGGACGAAGAAAAGATCGTCTTCAACGGGGTGCGCGCGGCGGTACTGGAAATCTCCAAAACCAAGACCGAGGATACGCTGAAGGTCATCGACTCCGTCCGCGCCTTTATCGACGAACAGCGTCAGCGCGCGCCGCCGGCGGTGAAGTTCGAGATTACCCGGGACATTTCCTCTATCGTTCGCGACCGTCTGGGTCTGTTGATCCGCAACGGCTGGCAGGGCTTGCTGCTCGTGGTCCTGACCTTGTGTCTGTTTTTCTCCATGCGCTTTTCATTCTGGGTGGCCATGGGCTTTCCCGTCTCTTTCGCCGGCACCATCGCCGCCATGTCATTCCTGGGTCTGTCCTTCGACATGATCACCATGGTAGGACTGCTGATCGGCATCGGCCTGTTGGTCGACGACGCCATTGTCATCTCGGAAAACATCGCGGCCCATTCGGCCAAGGGCGAGCCGCCGTTGGAAGCGGCCATCAACGGCACCAAGGAAGTGCTGCCAGGCGTCGCCTCGTCGTTCCTGACCACGGTCTGCGTGTTCGGCTCATTGGCTTTCCTCAAGGGCGATATCGGCTCGATCCTCAAGGTCATGCCGATCATCCTGATCATGACCTTGAGCGTCAGTCTGGTGGAGGCCTTCCTGGTCCTGCCCCATCACATCAAGGGCGCCCTCACCCATACCGAGAAAGCCGAACCGCCCGCCTACCGCCGCAAACTGGAGGCCGGGATCATCTGGCTCCGGGAAACAATTATCCTCCGGCTGGTGGAGAGAGCGGTGGCTTGGCGCTACCTGACCGTGGGCGTGATCCTGATGGTGTTCCTGGGCTCGGTCAGCATGCTGGCCAGCGGCAAGATCAAGTTCCGCGCCTTTCCCGACATCGAGGGAAATGTGGTCGAGGCCCGGTTGCTGATGCCGCAAGGTACGCCGTTGCAGCGCACCGAAGCGGTGGTTGCCAGGATCACCGGTGTCCTTGCAGATATCGATAAGGAGCTGACCCCGGCACAGCCTGACGAACAAAAACTGGTCCGCAATGTGAATGTCCAGTTCAACAAGAACATCGATGCGTTCGAGACAGGCCCCCATGTCGCCACGGTCACCGTCGACTTGCTGGGCACCGAGCAGCGGACCATCAGCGTGGACGAGCTTCTCAACCGGTGGCGTGACGGCATCGGCACCCCGCCGGACGTGATCAGCCTCAAATTCACCGAACCGGTGATCGGCCCGGCCGGCCGGGCGATTGATATCCGGCTCCGCGGGCAAAACCTGCACGAGCTCAAAGCGGCGTCCCTGGAATTGCAGCGCTGGCTTCTCTCCTACAAAGGTGTCGTGGATCTCTCCGACGATCTGCGGCCGGGCAAACCGGAAATCCAGTTGCGCTTAAGAGAAGGCGCGACCGCCCTGGGTCTGACCACCCAAAGCATCGCCGGGCAGCTACGTTCCGCCTTCTTCGGCAAGACGGCGAGCGAAATCCAGGTTGGTAAAGAGTCTTACGAGATCGACGTGCGGCTCGCCAAAGCCGACAAAAGCAGCCTCAGCGATCTGGAATATTTCACGGTCACGTCCGCCAATGGCGATCAGGTGCCGCTGGGCGCCGTCGCGACGTTGGAAAGCGGCCGGGGTGTGGCGCGCATCAACCGGGTCAACCGCAAACGGACGATCACCATCCAGGGTGACGTGGATACGGCCCTCGCCAATACGGCGGAAGTGCTGGCAGACACCCAGAAGCGGTTTCTGCCGGATTTCCGGGCCAAGTATCCCGGCATGTCGATTGAATTCCACGGACAGGTGCAGGAAAGCGGACAGACCGGCGCCTCGGTCCGAAATGGGTTCGGCATCGGCTTGATCGGCGTCTTTCTGCTGCTGAGCTTCATGTTCCGGAACTACATCGAACCGTTGATCGTGATGATCACCATTCCGCTGGGCCTCATCGGCGTGGTGTGGGGACACTTCCTCCTGGGGCTCGAACTCTCCATGCCCAGCATCATCGGGTTCGCGTCACTGGCCGGTATCGTGGTCAACAACGCCATCCTGCTGGTGGAGTTCATCAAGATCGAACGGCGGGAGGGCATGGGCGCAGCAGACGCCTCAATTCACGCGTCCCGGATGCGGTTGCGGGCGATCCTGCTCACCTCCACCACGACGATCATGGGCCTGTTGCCGTTGCTGACGGAAAAAAGCCTGCAGGCCCAGGTGCTAATTCCGCTGGTCACCAGCATTGCCTTCGGGCTGTTGGCGGTAACCGTGCTGATCCTGTTCATGCTGCCGGCGCTCTACACGATTTTCGACGATTTCGGCTGGACGGCGAAGGTCGAAGCCGAGTAGCCGGGAGCCGCACTAAGTGGAAACCGTAATAAACACAGTGCTAATCCGCCCTGGAAATTCATAGAGTTAGTCCCCATTTTAATCACAAGAACTTATTCAAATCGGGATGTCGTCCATGGCCGACGAAAAAGCCGCCAAAAAAATCCAGCCGCCGAATGCGTTCCTGGACAAGGTCAAGATGGATGGCCCTCTGGCCGTCACCGACGACGTCCTGGAACGTGCCCAGGCCGCCCTTCCCGGTCTTTCCAACGCGTTCTTCGAGAGCGTCGAACAGGATATCGATGCCCTGTGCGCCCGGCTGAAAGAAATGCCGGACGAAGAGGACGCTCAGAAAGAAATCCTGGACGAAATTTCCCGCGTCGCCCACGACGTCACCGGCAACGGCGGGACGCTGGGCTATGATCTCCTGACCATCGTCGGCAATCAATTGGGCCGCTTTCTGGAAAGCGCTCCCCTTCCCCTCAATGAGCTTGGCCAGGAAGTGGCCGAGCTGCACATTTACGCGCTGCAGGCGATCTTCACCCAGAAGCTCAGCGGCGACGGCGGCGATGTCGGGGCAAAATTGATGAGCGGCCTCACCAGGGTCATCGATAAGTGGGAGGCTTCGGCATAACCATGGCGGCGCTCGATATCAGCCAGCTCCGCTTCATGATTGTCGAGGACAATCCCTTTATGCAGCAGGTGCTCAAACAATTGCTGCGCTCTTTCAACGTGCGGCTCATGCGGGAAGCCACCGACGGTGCCGAGGCGTTTAAGCTGCTTCAGACCTTTCCGCCCGACATCATACTGGTGGACTGGGAGATGCAGCCGCTGAGCGGGCTCGATTTCATCAAGTTGGTGCGGACCAGCGACGAAAGCCCGGACCGGTTCGCGCCCATCACCATGGTCACAGCCCATTCCGAAGCCAGTAACATCCGGGCCGCCCGCGACGCCGGCGTCACCGAATATCTGGTCAAGCCGGTCTCCGCCATGAGCCTGTTTTCCCGCATCAAAACCATCATCGAAAAGCCCCGTCCGTTTGTCGAATGCTCGACGTTTTTTGGACCAGACAGACGGCGGCGGGAGGACAAAAGTTTCGGTGGGCCCGACCGGCGGATTTCAGGACCTCAATAGCGCCTCTTGGGGCGGCCCTACCATTTCCGGCATTGGCGGAATAGCTTCGCATAGGATTGCGGCGAATCTATCTTGGCGTTCTTCTCGGCCATCTCGCCACTCATGTCGCGTTCCAGTTCGTCCCACAGGCGATCTATCTGACGGATCACTTTCTGATAGGCCTCTTCCTGGGTGAGACCCAGGCCCGGCTTCATGTTCGCAACGTAAGTCTGCATCCGTCGCTCGACGATCGCCCGGTATTTGCTCAAAACCGTTCGGAAGACATCGACATGCTCGTGTTCGTGGGCGATGACAGCCGCGTACTGGCAGCTCCCCCGCCGGTAATCACTCGCCACATAGACCCGCAGATCATTGAACCGGATATTGATTTTCATCGTATCAATCCGGGCGCAGTAGCGATTGCGGCCAATACTCGCCCCTTGCAGGCGCAGATCGGGATCCCAAATCCGGCTGAC